>LBIU01000145.1 GCA_000987445.1 Candidatus Accumulibacter adiacens
CTGGATGCGCATCGACTCTTCGGGCGTCAGAAAAAGCCGGTCGCCGTTGATCGGCGACTGGAATCTGACCCCCTCTTCGGTGATCTTGCGTAGCGCGCCGAGTGAAAAAACCTGAAAACCGCCCGAGTCGGTGAGGATCGGGCGATCCCAGGACATGAAGCGGTGCAGTCCGCGATGGGCGGCAATGACCTCCAGCCCGGGTCGCAACCAGAGGTGGAAGGTGTTGCCGAGACAGATCTGCGCGCCGCTTTCGGTCAGGTCGCGCGGCGTCATCGCCTTGACCGTCCCGTAGGTACCAACCGGCATGAAGACAGGCGTCTCGACGACGCCGTGGGCAAGACGGATGCGGCCGCGACGGGCTGCGCCGTCGGTGGCGAGAAGTTCGAAGTTCATCAATTGAAGGCCATCAGGAATCGGGCGGTGGCAAGCCAGTGCGCACCACGGCGTGAAAATGTGGGCAATGGCCTTGCCGATGAAAAACACCGCCGGGAAGGCCAGGCGGTGTTTTTCATCGGCAATTGCGGACCGCCAGGGCCCCGCTGCGGGCCCTGGCGGTCGCAAGAACTGAGCTCAGGCGTCCTTCACGCCCGGAAACCTGGCCATGCCGCCGCGCAGGTGGGCCGGGAACGAAGGTCGCCTGATGAGCGCGGCCAGCTGCTGATCGCTCAGCTGGCGCCTTCGAGCGCCGCTTGCGCCGCGGCCAGACGGGCAATCGGCACCCGGAACGGCGAGCAGCTGACGTAGTCGAGGCCGGTACGATGGAAGAATTCGACCGAAAGGGGGTCGCCACCGTGCTCACCACAGACGCCCAGCTTGATTCCCGGGCGTGCCTTACGACCTTTCTCGACGGCCATCTGGACCAGCAGGCCAACACCCTTCTGATCGATGGACTCGAAGGGATCGCGTTCATACATGCCGTCCTTCAGATAGCTGGGCAGGAACTTGCCGGCGTCATCGCGCGAGAAGCCCATCGCCATCTGTGTCAGGTCGTTGGTTCCGAAGGAGAAGAATTCGGCCTGCTGACCGATGCTGTCGGCGATCAGGGCCGCACGCGGCGTTTCGATCATCGTACCGAGCATGTAGTCGACCTTCTCGCCGCGCTCTGCGAACACCGCGTCAGCGGTCTTGCGAATGACCTTGGCCTGGGAGTTGAATTCACGCACCGTACCCACCAGCGGCACCATGATCTCGGGCTTGACGTCGATGCCCTTGGCCTTCATGTTCAGCGCCGCCTCGATGATCGCACGGGTCTGCATTTCGGTGATTTCGGGATAGGTGATACCGAGGCGGCAGCCGCGGTGGCCCATCATCGGGTTGAACTCGTGCAGGTCGTCGACGCGCATCTTGATCACGCCCAGCGGGACATTCATCTCGTGGGCCATGATCTTCTGGTTGGCTTCGTCGTGCGGGACGAACTCGTGCAGTGGCGGATCGAGCAGGCGGATGGTGACCGCCAGGCCGCTCATTTCACGGAACAGACCTTCGAAGTCGCCGCGTTGCATCGGCAGCAGCTTGGCCAGTGCCTTGCGGCGTCCGCCTTCGTCTTCAGCCAGAATCATTTCGCGGACGGCCTTGATGCGGTCGCCTTCGAAGAACATGTGCTCCGTACGGCAGAGGCCGATGCCCTTGGCGCCAAAATTGCGCGCAACTTTCGCGTCGTCCGGGGTGTCGGCGTTGGCGCGAATGGCCAGGCGCTTGTATTTGTCGGTGAGGTCCATCAGGGCGCCAAAGTCGCCGGTCAGCTCGGCTTCCTTGGTCGGCACCTGGCCTTCGAAGACATCGCCTGTCGAGCCGTCGAGGGAAATCCAGTCACCTTCCTTGTAGACTTCTCCCCCGACCGACATCGTCCGCGCGTGGTAATCGACACGCACCGCGCCGGCACCCGAGATGCAGCACTTGCCCATGCCGCGGGCGACGACCGCCGCGTGCGAGGTCATGCCGCCGCGTGCGGTCAGAATACCCGTGGCGACGCTCATGCCGCGCAGGTCCTCGGGTGAGGTCTCCTGGCGAACCAGGATTACGGCCTTGCCCTTTCTGACCCATTCTTCGGCTTCGTCGGCAAAGAAGACGATCTGGCCGGTCGCGGCGCCGGGCGAAGCCGGCAGGCCGTGGGCGATGGAACGGGCCTTCTTGATCGCTGCCGGGTCGAAGACCGGGTGTAGAAGTTCGTTCAGGCGATCCGGACCGACGCGGCGCAGGGCTTCCTTTTCATCGATCATGCCCTGGCGCAGCATTTCCATCGCGATGCGCACCATGGCCGCGCCGGTGCGCTTGCCACCGCGGGTCTGCAGCATCCACAGGCGGCCTTCCTGAATGGTGAACTCGACGTCCTGCATGTCCTTGTAGTGGTTCTCGAGCTTGGTTTCAGCCGCCAGCAGCTGCTGGTAGATGTCCGGCATCAACTCTTCGAGCGAGGGGAAGCGGCTGCGGCGATCTTCTTCGCTGACCATTGCCAGCTGCGCCCAACGCCGGGAACCTTCGAGGGTGATCTGTTGCGGCGTACGGGTGCCGGCGACGACATCCTCGCCCTGAGCATTGATCAGGAATTCGCCGTTGAACAGGTCTTCGCCGGTTCCTGCATCGCGCGTGAAGGCAACGCCGGTACCGCTGTTGTCGCCAAGGTTCCCGAAGACCATGGCCTGCACGTTTACGGCCGTGCCCCAGGCGTCGGGGATGTCGTTCAGTTCGCGGTACACCACGGCACGGTCATTGTTCCAGCTCTGGAAGACGGCCATCACCGAACCCCACAGCTGCTCCCACGGATCGGTCGGGAACTCACGGCCGATGCGGGCACGAATCAGCCCCTTGAAGCGCTGCACCAGTTCTTTCAGGTCGTCGGTGGTCAGATCGGTGTCGAGCTCGACGCCCTTCTTTTCCTTGAGCATGTCGATGACCACTTCGAAGGGGTCATGCTCCTCCTTCGACACCGGCTTGAGGCCCATCACCACGTCGCCGTACATCTGGATGAAGCGGCGGTACGAGTCCCAGGCGAAGCGTTCGTTGTTGGCCTTCTTGGCCAGACCGGCAACTGCCTCGTCGTTGAGGCCGAGGTTGAGAATGGTGTCCATCATGCCCGGCATCGAGGCGCGGGAGCCCGAGCGTACGGAGAGCAACAGGGGATCCGAGGAGTCGCCGAATTTCTTGCCCATTTCCTTCTCGATGAAGGCAACGCTGTCGCGGACTTCCGCCTCGATCAACTTGGCGACCACGTCCTGGCCCTGTTCGGTATAAACGGTGCAGACTTCGGTACTGATGGTCAAACCAGGCGGAACGACGATTCCCAGGCGGCACATTTCGGCCAGGTTGGCGCCCTTGCCGCCGAGAAGATTCTTCATCGTGGCATCGCCGTCAGTGCGGCTGGCACCGAATACGTACACGTTCTTTGTTTTGTTTGACATAAATACCTCGCGTATAAGGGAAGAAGTAAGGGAGCTTCAGACAGCGCGCCCGAAGAGTCCCTAGAGTGTGTGACCCGGGCAAGTTGCGCCCGGGTCACTGAATTGCAGCGCTCCCGACCCGTGCGCGGGTCAGGAGCGGTCGGGTGCTGCGCCAGCGATCAGATTTCTTCTGCCTCCATCTTGATCGCACCGCATGGGCATTCGGCGACACACATG
>LBIU01000146.1 GCA_000987445.1 Candidatus Accumulibacter adiacens
GCGGCGGAGGATGCGCTCCACATCGCCGTGGCCACGGTCAATGGCGTGGATTATCTATTGACGTGGAACTGTCGGCATATCGCCAACCCAGAGATCCAAAGAGGCATTGCTGCTTACCTAGAGACGGTTGGCTTGTTCCTTCCGTTTATCTGCACTCCGGAAGAACTTCTTGGAGAAGAAGATGTTGAATGACGAAGTCGTCGATGAAGTACGCTCCATTCGAGATACCCACGCCGCCAAGTTTGGCTACGACCTGCGTGCAATCTATGAAGACCTGAAAAAATCCGAGGCGGCGCGTATTGCGGCTGGGCACCCATTCGTAACACCACCGTCGTCTCCCCCTGTGCCCGACTCCTCATTCCTGCGCAATCGCTTCGCTCGCCGCTGAATTGCCCAGCCCGCCATCACCCGATGAATCGGGCGATAGCGGCGACAAGCCGAGGCAGGCTACGAATCTTGCTGGCTCCGACCTATCAGCGGGATTGCCACGACCCGGGGCTCTGCACGGCCGGAGATATGGCTCCCCCTTGGCCGCTTCCCAATCCGATCGGCCAGCCATCGCAGGACCTCCCGAAGCGGCGGCCGCCGGCCGCCCGACAGTCGGAGCACCCCCGCGGTCGGCTATAATCGCGGCTCCCCGCCGATCTTTCCTGGCTTTCTTTCCGCACGCAGCTTCGCCTGCCCTTCTCTCCAGCCCGCCCGCCATGGCCGATATCCTTTTTCTCCGCGGCGCCGCCGCGTTTTCGTCTTTCCGCTTGCAGGGTCTGCAGCAGCGCATCGCGACCGCCCTGCCGGGCGTCGCCGGGCCAAGCATCGCCGCCGCCGACTACTGGCACTTCGTCGCCCTGCGCAGCGCGCTCGGCGAGAGTGAGCGTCGGCAGCTCGCGGAACTGCTCGAAGAACAGGCCATGCAGGCCACCGATGGCGAAGGCGAACTCTTCCTGGTCACGCCGCGTATCGGAACCATCTCGCCGTGGTCGTCGAAAGCCAGCGACATCGCCTGGAACAGTGGCCTGAGCGCCGTCGAGCGCATCGAGCGCGGCATCGCCTTCCGGATCGGCACCGGAAAGCGCCCATTGTCGGCAGACGCGCGCGCGACGATCGCCGCCCTGCTCCACGACCGCATGCTGGAAACCGTGCTCGACGACTTCGCACAAACGGCCGAGCTGTTCCGCCACTTTGCGCCGCAGCCGCTGCTCAGGGTCGATCTGCTCGCTGGCGGTCAGGCCGCGCTGGCCGAAGCGAATGTGCGCCTGGGACTGGCGCTGTCGGACGACGAAGTCGACTACCTCGTCGAACTGTTCCTGAAAGCGCAGCGCAATCCGACCGACGTCGAGCTGATGATGTTCGCGCAGGCCAATTCGGAGCACTGCCGGCACAAGATCTTCAATGCCTCCTGGGTGATCGACGGGCAGGAACGCAGCGAGACGCTGTTTGGAATGATTCGCGAGACGCACGCGGCGCACCCGGCGGGAACGGTGGTTGCCTACTCGGACAATGCCTCGGTCATTGAAGGGGGTCGCGTGCCGCTGCTCCACCCCGGAACTGACGGTCGCTACGTCTGGCAGGAGGAACTGACGCACATTCTGGCCAAGGTCGAGACGCACAACCACCCGACGGCGATTTCACC
>LBIU01000147.1 GCA_000987445.1 Candidatus Accumulibacter adiacens
CCGATCTGGCGACCGTCGGTGAAAGCCACCGCGGCCGGACCATCCCAGGGCTCGATCATCGCCGCGTGGTACTTGTAGAAAGCACTGCGCTTGGGATCCATCAGGGTATGTGATTCCCAGGCTTCGGGAATCATCATCATCATCGCGTGCGCCAGCGAATAGCCGCCCATGACCAGCAGTTCGAGCGAGTTGTCGAAAGCCGCGGAATCGGACTGGCCGGGATAGATCAGCGGCCAGATCTTTTCCAGATCGGCGCCAAGCATCGGCGACCAGGTGCCCTTCTCACGCGCGCGCATCCAGTTGTAATTACCACGGACGGTGTTGATCTCGCCGTTGTGCGCGATCATGCGGTACGGGTGTGCGAGCTGCCAGGTCGGGAAGGTGTTGGTCGAGAAACGCTGGTGAACCAGGGCCAACGCCGAGACGCAGCGCGGATCCTGGAGATCGGTGTAGTACTGACCGACCTGCGTCGCCAGCAGCAGGCCCTTGTAGACGATGGTCCGTGCCGACATCGACGGTTGGTAGAACTCTTTGCTGTGCTTCAGTCCCAGCGCCAGAATCGCGTTGGCAGCGCTACGACGAATGGCGTAGAGCTTGCGCTCGAGCGCGTCGGTGACCATGATGTCCGGGCCGCGGCCAATGAAGATCTGGCGAATCACCGGCTCGCGGGCCCGCACCACCGGCGACATCGGCAGCTCGCGGTCCACCGGCACGTCGCGCCAGCCGAGAACGACCTGGCCCTCGGTGCGCACCGCACGCTCGATTTCTTCCTGGCAGGCAAGCCGGGATGCGGACTCCTTCGGCAGGAAGACCATGCCGACACCATAGTCACCGACGGGCGGCAGGCGCACGCCCTTCTGGGCCATCTCCTCGCGAAAGAGCGCATCGGGAAGCTGAATCAGGACCCCGGCGCCGTCGCCCATCAGCGGGTCGGCACCGACCGCGCCGCGGTGATCCAGGTTGTTCAGGATCAACAGCCCCTGCTCGATGATCGAGTGACTCTTCTTGCCCCGGATGTGCGCTACAAAACCGACGCCACAGGCATCGTGCTCGTTGGCGGGGTCGTAAAGCCCCTGCCTTTCAGGTATGGTCGAATCGATCACGCTCGAATCCTCACAAAACAAAAATGCATGGTTCCCCGGCGCGGCGCGCCGAAAACCTCACAAAAACCGGCGCGAAGCCGGCCAGCAGGCCGCTCCGGGCGACCCGCGACTATACCCCTAATGCCGCCCGCGTTCAACATGCTGCGCCGCACCAAGGAGGGGCGCCGGGCCGCCATTCAGGCACCAGAAAGCGGCCCCGCAAGCAGCTCTCGGCCTGTAGACAACACTCAGCGCGCCGTTTGCTCAACAAGCAATCTTCGCGCCACCCCGATCGCCAGCTGCGCACGCGGCTGGCTCAGACGCGCCGATCGCCGATGGGAAGGCTGTTTTTTGCGGCGTCTTGCGCATGCTCAACTCCTTTTAGTCCTTGTGGTAAGCTGCGGACGCTAGGCGCTTGACGGGGGTATGTGTGCCGGCCGGCAACGCCGAGACCAGGGGGAGGTCGCTCTGCGCACCGCGGAGCGAGGAATTCTTCGACCGTTTTCAGGATAGACATGGCGGTTCGCATTCGTTTAGGAGGCGAGCTCCGCTCTTTGCGGACCGCTTTTTTTGAACACTGGCACTAACGAGACGAGAGATGGAGGACTGAATGCCGTTAACAATCGGAGTTCCGAAAGAGACTGCCGCAGGTGAAAAGCGCGTGGCGACCGTACCAGAGGTGGTCGAAAAGCTGATCAAGCTCGGTTTCGCTGTTCAGGTCGAGGCCGGCGCGGGAGATGCCGCGACGGTTTCCGACGACGCGTATCGCGCTGCTGGCGCGCAAATTGTCGAAGACACGGCGACCTTGTGGTCGTCTTCCGACATCATCTTCAAGGTGCGCGGACCGTCGGCCGAAGAAGTCGGCTTGCTGCGTGAGGGCGCTACGCTGGTGAGCTTCATCTGGCCAGCGCAGAATCCTGAACTGCTGGAACAGCTTGCCGCGCGCAAGGTCACCGTTCTGGCCATGGACAGCGTGCCGCGCATTTCGCGGGCGCAGAAGCTCGACGCGCTGAGTTCGATGGCCAACATCGCCGGCTACCGCGCAGTGATCGAGGCGGCGCATCATTTTGGCCGCTTCTTTACCGGCCAGATCACGGCTGCAGGCAAGGTCCCCCCGGCCAAGGTCTTCGTCATCGGCGCCGGCGTGGCCGGTCTGGCAGCGATCGGCACGGCGTCGGGTCTGGGCGCCATCGTCCGGGCCAACGACACGCGTCCGGAGGTCGGCGATCAGGTCACCTCGATGGGCGGTGAGTTCGTTTCCGTCGACTACGTGGAAGAAGGCTCCGGCGTTGGTGGCTACGCCAAGGTGATGAGCGAGGGCTTCCAGAAGGCGCAGCGCGAGGTGTTTGCCAAGCAGGCGAAGGACGTGGACATCATCATCACCACCGCGCTGATCCCCGGCAAGCCGGCACCGAAGCTGATCACCGCCGAAATGGTGCAGTCGATGAAACCCGGCAGCGTCATCGTCGACATGGCCGCCGAGCAGGGCGGCAACTGCGAGCTGACCGAGCCGGGAACGGTGACCGTCAAGCACGGCGTGACGATCATCGGCTACGCCGATCTGCCGAGCCGCCTGTCGAAGCAATCGAGCACCCTGTACGCCACCAACCTCTTCCGCTTGAGCGAGGAACTCTGCAAGAACAAGGACGGCACCATCGACGTCAATATGGACGACGAAGTGATTCGCGGCACCACGGTGGTCAAGGACGGCGCGATCACCTGGCCGCCACCGGCACCGAAGATTTCCGCCGCGCCGCCCCCGCCAGCAGCCAAACCCGTTGCCGCGGCCGCCAAACCCTCCGGGCACGGCAAAGGCGGCGCCCCCTCGTCAACGACTCGTGCGGCGGTGACTTTTGGCGTGGCGGCGCTGTTCTTGGTGCTCATCGGCGCCGGCGCACCGCCCGCCTTCCTGTCCCACTTCACGGTCTTCGTCCTGGCGTGCTTTGTCGGCTACATGGTGGTCTGGAATGTCAAACCGGCACTGCACACGCCGCTGATGAGCGTCACCAACGCGATCAGCAGCATCATCGCCATCGGCGCGCTGGTGCAGATCGCACCGCCCATGGATGGCGTCGCCCTCGACCGGCCCGACGGCTGGATTCGCCTGCTGGCGATCCTGGCCATCGTCCTGGCGACGATCAACATGTTTGGTGGCTTCGCTGTCACGCAGCGCATGCTGACAATGTTCCGCAAATAGGAGTCGATGAATATGTCTTTTAGCTTGGCAACCGCCTCCTACATTGGAGCGACAATCCTCTTCATTCTCTGCCTCGGAGGACTCAGCAATCAGGAGACCGCCCGACGCGGCAATCTCTATGGCATGATCGGTATGACCATCGCCGTCCTGGCGACGATTTCTGCCCCGTACGTGGCCGGCTTCGGTGGCGTGGTCTGGATCATTTTCGCGATGCTCATCGGCGCCAGCATCGGCCTTTACGCTGCGCGCAAGGTGCAGATGACGCAGATGCCGGAACTGGTCGCACTGATGCACAGCATGGTCGGCCTGGCAGCGATGCTGGTCGGTTTCGCGAACTACGTCGATCCGATCGCCGCTTCGCACCTCAGCGGCGCCGCAAAAACGATCCATGACATCGAGATCTACGTCGGCATCCTGATCGGTGCGGTGACCTTCTCCGGATCGGTGATCGCCTTCGGCAAGCTGTCTGGCAAGATTTCCGGCAACCCACTGCTGCTGCCGGGGCGCCACTGGCTCAATCTCATCGGACTGCTGGTGGTCATCTTCTTCGGACGCCAGTTCGTGCATGCCGACTCGATCGGTGAGGGCATGGCCTATCTGATCGTGATGACCATCATTGCGCTCGCTTTCGGCGTGCACATGGTGATGGCCATTGGCGGCGCGGACATGCCGGTCGTGGTTTCGATGCTCAACAGCTACTCGGGTTGGGCGGCCGCGGCAACCGGCTTCATGCTCTCCAACGACCTCCTGATCGTCACCGGCGCACTGGTCGGCTCGAGCGGCGCGATCCTCTCCTACATCATGTGCGAGGCAATGAATCGCCACTTCATCAGCGTCATCGCCGGTGGCTTCGGCACTGGCGGAGGCACTCCGGCAGCAGCGGCCGACGGCACCCAACCGGCCGGTGAAGTGGTACCGATCCTGTCGCCGGAAACCGCCGAGTTGCTGCGTGACGCGAAGAACGTGATCATCATTCCGGGCTACGGAATGGCCGTCGCGCAGGCCCAGCACACAGTGTACGAGATCACCCGCTTCCTGCGTGAGAAGGGCGTCAATGTGCGCTTCGGCATCCACCCGGTCGCCGGCCGCATGCCTGGTCACATGAACGTGCTGCTCGCCGAAGCCAAGGTCCCGTACGATATCGTGCTCGAAATGGACGAACTCAACGACGACTTTCCGAAGACCGACGTGGCGATGGTCATCGGCGCCAACGATATCGTCAACCCCGGCGCCCAGGACGACCCGAACAGCCCGATCGCCGGCATGCCGGTACTCGAGGCCTGGAAGGCGAAAACCTCGATCGTCATGAAGCGCAGCATGGCTTCCGGCTACGCCGGGGTGGACAACCCCCTCTTCTACAAGGAGAACAACCGCATGCTCTTTGGCGATGCGAAGAAGATGCTTGATGAAGTCTTGGTGGCCCTGAAGGCCTAGGAAGGGCTTTCGTTCTCGCCCGCAACTACCGCACAACGCCCGCCTTGGCGGGCGTTGTGCTTTCCGAAACGCGTCCCGGTGCGCAGGCTGCGAGCCCGTTTTCGGATGTCGATCGACATCTGATAGAATCGGTCCGAACAGTCAAGAAGCGCATCAGCTAGCTAGCCTTTTCCAGGGGGAAACATGGAGGTCAAAGAAGTTCTGCAGGTCAAAGATACCGCGCTGTTCGCTGTCCATCCGGACTCGCCTCTCTCGGAGGCCGTGATCATGATGGCGGAAAATGACATCGGCTCGGTAATCGTCATGGAGGGAGGCAAGCTGGCCGGGATGCTGACCTTTCGCGAAGTGATGCTGATTCTCGCCAAACGCCAGACCGAGCGTCGTGTTGGCCCGACGCCACCGATTGCCGAAATCCTGGTCATCGAGGCCATGGACGCCAATCCGCCGACCACGACGCTGGAAATGGACGTCGACGAGTTGCGGCGAATGATGGTCGATTCGCACACCCGCTACGTCCCGGTCATGGAAGGCGACACGATCATCGGCATCGTTTCGTTTCACGATGTCGCCAAGGCCGTGCTGGAGGAGCGCAACATGGAGAACAAGCTCCTCAAGGCCTACATCAAGGATTGGCCGTCGCCTTGAAATAGCGTGCTCGGCGTACCGCCTGGGACGGCGGGGGCGTCGAGGTCAATTGCGCGGGGCGCCTATCGTGCCTCAGCCTTCGCTGACCGCGAACAAGCGCCGGTGCTCCTTGATCGCGTAGCGGTCGGTCATCCCGGCAATGTAGTCGGCCACGCGGCGCACCTGATCGCCGTCGCCGGGCCGTTGATACTGCGGGGGCAAGAGGCGCGGGTCGTCGGTGAAAGCGGCGAAGAGATCGCTGACGATACGTCGCGCCTTGCTGGCCGTGCGCAAGACCTGATAGTGCTGATAGAGCTGCGTGCGCAGAAAGCGCTTCATTTGCCGCTGCGCCTGGAAAGAGGCCTCTGAGAAGGCGACCAGGGCCGGCCCGGACCGGGCCTCCGCGAGATTCCGGGGCGTGTGCTGGCCGATGTTGGCGGCGGTTGTTTCGATCAGATCGCAAACCTGAGCATTGATCATCTGGCGAATGGTCTCGTGGATCAGGCGGCGTCCGCCAACACTCGGATGGAGCCGGCGAACGCCGGCGATATGGCGGCCAAACAGGCTCAGCTCTTCGAGCTGCTCGAGACGGATCAGCCCGGAGCGCAGGCCATCATCGACATCGTGGTGGTTGTAGGCGATTTCGTCGGCCAGGTTGCAAATCTGCGCTTCCAGCGATGGCTGCGTGCGACTCAGGAAGCGTTCGCCAAGCTCACCCAAGTGGCGGGCTTTTTCCAGCGAACAGTGCTTGACAATGCCTTCGCGCGTCTCGAAACAGAGGTTGAGGCCGTCAAAGGCCGCGTAGCGCTCCTCGAGCCGATCGACGATGCGCAGGCTTTGCAGATTGTGTTCGAAGCCCCCATGCTCGCGCATGCACTCGTTGAGTGCCTCCTGGCCGGCGTGGCCAAAGGGCGTATGGCCAAGGTCGTGGGCCAGCGAAATGGCTTCGGCGAGATCCTCGTTGAGCTGCAGCGCACGGGCAATGGCGCGGGCGATCTGGGCCACTTCGAGGCTGTGCGTCAAGCGGGTGCGGAAGAGATCGCCTTCGTGATTGACGAACACCTGCGTCTTGTATTCGAGGCGCCGAAAGGCCGTCGAATGCACGATCCGGTCGCGGTCGCGCTGAAACTCGCTGCGATGCGACGGCGTGCTGTCCGGATAGCGCCGGCCGCGCGAGTTGCCAACCGTTACGGCATAGGGAACAAGCTCAGACATGCGCGGACCGCGCCAGAATGGCTCTCCTGACCTCGCTCTCTGTGGCCAGGTCGCTGACCACTGCCTGACCAATGCCTTTCAGGAGCACGAAGCGCAGCTTGCCGTCGCGCACCTTCTTGTCGTGCTGCATCAGTTCCAGATAGCGCTCGACATCCAGGCGGGGCCCGAATACCGGCAATCCCGCCCGCCGGAAGAGCCGCTCCGCCCGCTCAAGCTCCGAGGTCGCGAGCCAGCCCAGCAGCGATGAGAGTTGAGCGGCGATCAGCGTGCCGGCGGCGACGGCTTCGCCGTGCAGCCATTCGCCATAACCCATACCGGTTTCGATGGCGTGCCCGAAAGTGTGGCCAAGGTTGAGAAGGGCCCGCTCGCCGCTCTCGTGCTCGTCGGCGACGACCACTTCCGCTTTGTTGCGGCAGGAACGGGCAATGGCCTCGGCCAGCACCTCAGGGACGCGCGCCAGCAGGTCTTCGAGGCGGGCTTCTAGCCATTCGAAAAACGGCAAGTCCCTGATCAAACCGTACTTGATCACTTCCGCCAGGCCGGCGCGCAGCTCGCGATCGGGCAGAGTGCTCAAGGTATCGGTGTCCGCCAGGACCAGTTTCGGCTGATGGAAGGCGCCGATCATGTTCTTGCCCAGGGGGTGGTTGATCGCCGTCTTGCCTCCCACCGACGAATCCACCTGCGCCAGCAGGGTCGTCGGGACCTGGATGAAAGGCATGCCGCGCTGAAAGCACGCTGCCGCGAAACCGGTCATGTCGCCGACGACACCGCCGCCGAGGGCCAACAGGGTCGTTGCCCGCTCGCAGCGGCGCTGCAACAGGACGTCGAAGATGGCGTTCAGGGTTTGCCAGTTCTTGAATTGTTCGCCGTCGGGCAGGATGATTTCGACGACTTCGATTCCGGCATGCTGCAGCGACGCCGACAGGCGCTCGAGATACAGGGGGGCGACGGTGGTATTGCTCACGATCGCCACCTTCGGCTGGCGCAGAAAGGGCAGCAGCAAGTCGCCGGAATCCAGCAGGCCGCGCCCGACATGAATCGGATAGGCACGGTCTCCGAGGGCGACGGTCAGCGTTTCCATGGCTTTTTCATTTCCTTGAGCAGCAGTTGCAGGACTGACTGCGCGGTGATTCGGGAACCGCTGACCACCAGATCGGCGATGCTTCGATAGAGCGGGTCCCGCTGCTCGTGAAGCTCCTTGAGCTTCAACAGGGGGTCGCTGACTTGCAGTAGCGGCCGGTTCTTGTCGTGTCGCGTGCGCTCACAGAGGGTCTGCAGAGGCACATTGAGGTAGATCACCAGACCGCTGGCGGCCAAACTCGTGCGGTTCTCCGCGCGCAGCACGACGCCACCGCCGGTGGCGACGACGCGACCACCCATGGACGCGAGATCGTCGATGACCTGCGCTTCGCGCTTGCGGAATCCCTCCTCGCCTTCGATTTCGAAGATCGTCGGCAGACTGACGCCGGTACGGGCCTCGATTTCGTGGTCGGAGTCGACAAACTGGTAAGCCAGACGTTTGGCCAAAGCCTTGGCGATGGTCGTTTTTCCGGCGCCCATCAGGCCGACCAGATAGACGTTCCTTTTCTCGTCCTCAATGTTCACCGCGTCATTTTACCGCAAGCCATAGAGGACGGACGTCCAACGGCAGCCGGCTCAGCGCCGGCTTCGCTCACTTGCCAAGCCCGGATCAGCGCACCGAGAGATTGTCGGCAACGATTCTGGGAGTGATGAAGACCAGTAATTCGGTCTTGTCATCGATGATCTCCCGATTCTTGAACAGGAAGCCGATGTACGGAAGATCACCGAAGAACGGAATGCGAGTCGTGTTGTTGCGGGTTTCCTGCGTGTAAATGCCACCGATGACCACCGTACCACCGTTCTCGACCAGCACCTGCGTCTTCACGTGCTTGGTGTCGATGGCCACGCCAGCGCCCGTCGACAAGCGCGTGTTCGGGGTGTCCTTGTTGACGTCCAGTTCCATGGAAATCTTGCCATCAGGGGTAATCTGCGGCGTGACTTTCAGCGCCAGGTTGGCTTTCCGGAAGGAGACGCTGGTCGCCCCTGAACT
>LBIU01000148.1 GCA_000987445.1 Candidatus Accumulibacter adiacens
ATGCGAGTGATCAAATCCATGGGCTGTGCTTAGCCTCGGCGGGAACAAGAACCCGGGATCTTAACACCACGGCTGCGGCAACACCGTACCGTGAACGCCACGACTCGAACCGCCGACGACGGCGATCCGCCTGCTCCGGGAGTGGCAAGTGGCGGCGGCGGGTGTTCGTGGCGTGCCTCAGGCGACCACAAAGGCGTCGCGTACCCATTCGATCGCCGCTTCCGAAAGGGCGTTCAGGAGCAGGCAGTCGAAGCGGCATTCGGGCTCCCGCTGGCCGGCATGCGAGGCCAGGTAGTGGCGTGCGGCGAGGATGATGCGCGCCTGTTTGCTGCGCGTGATGCTGGCCGCTGCACCGCCGTAGCCGGGGTTGCGGCGCAAGCGCACTTCGACGAAAACGAGCACTCTTCGCTCCTGGCAGATCAGGTCGACCTCGCCGCCGCGGCAACGGTAGTTGCGTGCCAGGATGGTCAGGCCCTTGCCTTCGAGGAAGGTCGCCGCCAGGCGTTCTGCGCGTAGGCCCGGGCTTTGCTGGCGTTCGCCTGGCCCGAGCGTGCTATCTTTGGCGTTCACCTGCCGACGGATCGTCATGAGCGAAGAACTCCCTGCACTGTTTGTGGTACCGACGCCGCTCGGCCATCTTGGCGACATGACGCAGCGGGCCATCGAGGTTCTGCGGCAGGTGGCGTGGGTGGCCGCCGAGGATACGCGGCACAGCGGGCCGCTGCTCAGACATTATGGCTGCACTGCACGTCTCTTGGCGGCGCATCAACACAATGAGCAGCTTGCCGCGCAGCAGGTGATTGCGCGCCTGGCGAACGGCGAGTCGGTGGCGCTGGTGGTCGATGCCGGCACCCCCGCGGTGTCTGACCCCGGTGCGCGGCTGGTGGCCAGGGTGCGTGCTGCCGGCTATCGCATCGTGCCCTTGCCAGGTCCCTGCGCGGCGATCGTCGCGCTCTCCGCCGCCGGGCTCGATGACCCGCATTTCCTGTTCTACGGTTTCCTTCCGAACAAGGCCGGGCAGCGCGCCGAGGCCTTGCGCGCGCTGCTTCACCTGCCCTACGCACTGGTGTTCTACGAGGCGCCGCACCGTATTCTCGACACCGTGGCGGCGCTGGCTGCGGCCTTCGGGCCGACGCGGAAGGTGGTCTTGGCGCGTGAACTGACCAAGCTGTTCGAATCCATCCACGTCTGTCCGCTTGCTGAAGCGCATGATTGGTTGCTGGCCGACGCCAACCGGCAGCGCGGCGAGTTCGTGTTGTTGGTCTCCGGGGCCGTATCGCTTGACGATGGCCTGGAAGGAGAAAGAGTTCTCAGGCTCCTGCTCGACGATGGCCTGGCGGTTAGCCAGGCGAGCCGCCTGGCGCATGCCATCACCGGTGTCGGCAAGAAATCTCTGTACGAATTGGCCCTGCGCCTCAGGGCGTGAGCGTTGCGCGCGCCCGGCTGCGACGCGCGCGATGCAGCCGGGCGCGGCGCGATCGGCTCGGCCAGGTTCGGCCGGCGAGAGAAAATCATCTAGAATCCGGACTTTCCTTCGCCCTGGCTCAAGAATGCAGATCACCCTTACTCGCCCTGACGATTGGCACCTCCATCTGCGCGACGGTGAAGCGTTGCGCATGGTCTTGCCGCATAGCGCCCGTCAGTTTGCCCGGGCCATCGTGATGCCCAATCTGCGCCCACCGGTGACCACCGTCGCTGCGGCTGGCGAGTACCGGGCGCGGATCCTGGCGGCATTGCCGCCGGCTTCGTCGTTCGAACCGCTGATGACCCTCTACCTGACCGACAGGACCTCAGCCGATGAGGTGCGACGGGCCGTCGATAGCGCCTTCGTGCACGCGGTGAAGCTGTATCCGGCGGGGGCAACGACGAATTCGGATGCCGGGGTCAGCGAACTCGACGGTTGCGACAAGGCGCTTGCCGAGATGGAGCGATCCGGGCTGCCCTTGCTGGTGCACGGCGAGGTCACCGATCCGCAAGTTGACGTCTTCGATCGCGAAAAGCGCTTCATCGAGCGCGTCTTGCAGCCCCTGTTGGCGCGCTACCCGGGCCTCAAGGTCGTCTTCGAGCACATCACCACCCGCGATGCGGTTGATCTCGTGAGCGGTGCCGGGCCGAACCTCGCGGCGACGATCACGGCGCATCATCTGCTCTACAATCGCAACGCCATTTTTGCCGGCGGTATTCGCCCTCACCATTACTGCCTGCCGCTCCTCAAGCGGGAGACGCATCGGCTGGCGCTGGTGCGCGCTGCGACTTCCGGAAGCGCGCGGTTTTTCCTGGGCACCGATTCCGCACCGCACGCACGCACCAGCAAGGAGGCTGCCTGTGGTTGCGCCGGGTGCTATACGGCGCACGCGGCTCTCGAGCTGTATGCGGAAGCCTTTGAGTCGGCCGGCGCCCTGGATCGGCTGGAGGCTTTCGCCAGTTTCAATGGCGCCGACTTCTACGGTTTGCCGCGCAATGCCGGGACCGTGACCCTGCGCCAGGAGGAGTGGCTCGTCGCCGAGGCCTTCCCATATCCTGGCGAGGATGCGCTGGTTCCGCTACGTGCCGGCGAGCGCTTGCGCTGGCGGATGCTCGACTGATGTGGGCTGAGCGTTTGCGCCTGCCTGCTACGGGATTCGCATGAGGAGATCGTCTGTGCCACGGAAAAGCCTGTTGTCCCTGTTCTTGCTGCCCCTGCTGCTGGCCTGCTCCGATCAGCGTGCATCGTTCGAGATTGGCGGCTCCAGCCAGCATTCGCTGACCCTGATTCGCATCCAGAACTTCTTCTGGGAGAAGTCGGCGTCCTATTCCATTGTCGCGGCGCGGATGCCCGAGTGCATGCGCCGCCATGACATGGGCAAGGGCGGTGCGAGCACCCCGGTCGAAGTCTACGCGCCGGGGAACGACGCCTGGATTCTCAAACAGGGGCGCCGCATGCAGGTCGTCGAGACGCGGACCTGTGAGGGTTTTGCCCGGCTCGATGAGCCGCCGGCGGAGGGCATGGGTCCTTTGCAGGGCAGCTTCGAGATGCGCGATGGCAACTTGAGCTTCGTAGCTGCGGCGAAGAGCGAAGCAGCGACGGGAGCGCCGACGGACGCTGGCGCGCCGGCGCCGCGGTAGACGCGTGGCGCAGTGCGCGGGCGAGGACCTGAGTCTCGCCGGTTGGCCGTCGCCGGGTGGCTTGTTCGCCCCATTGTCGCCGCTCATCGCGGGCCTCCCCTTCGCGCCTGAGCCGGCGTCGCTCGACCTGCTCAGTGCGCGCTGCGCGCTGCGCACGGCAGGCGGCCGACGGATCTCTTTCGTCGCACCGAAAGGCGACGCTGTCGATTACGAAACCCGTATCTGGGAGCGCGGCGAGGTGGAGACGCGTCCCGGCAACTGGCACGATTTCTTCAATGCCCTGGTCTGGCTCAGCTTTCCACTGAGCAAATCGGCGCTGAATGCCTGTCACGTGGCGGCCATGTCGGTGCCGGGCGTGCGCAGCACTCGCAACCGCGATCGCGACGCGCTGACTCATTTCGATGAATGCGGCGTCGTCGTCGTCTCCTCTGATCGCTCATTGCTGGCCTTGTTGCGCAGCTTTCAATGGAAAACCCTCTTCTGGGAGCGGCGTCTCGATCTCGGTCGCGCGCTGCGCTGTTTCGTTTTTGGTCACGCCACCTACGAGCAACTGCTGCAACCGTTTCGCGGGCTGACGGCCAAGGCCGTGCTGCTTGAGGTCAGCGAGGATTGGCTGCGAGCGCCGCTGGGCGCTCAACTGGCTGACATCGATCGGCGTCTGGCGAGCGAAGTGGCGGCCGGACGACACCGTGATGCGCGCGCTTTTCACCCTCTACCGTTGCTCGGCCTGCCCGGGGTGACGGCGGCCAACGAAAGCCCGTCCTACTACGATGACCCCTGGCAATTCCGCGCGGGCCGCACGCGGCGGCGGGTATAATCAGCGCGGGAAGTCGGTTAGGCAGCCGCTGGGCAAGAGGTCACCACCTCGCGCCGAGAGGAAAGTCCGGGCTCCGTAGAGCAGGATGCCGGTTAACGACCGGGCACCGCGAGGTGACGGAAAGTGCAACAGAGAATAGACCGCCGATGTCCGCGCTCGGGGAACCGAGGGTGGGCAGGTAAGGGTGAAACGGCGAGGTAAGAGCTCACCGCGGCCGTGGTAACACGGTCGGCACGGCAAACCCCATCCGGAGCAAGGCCAAATAGGGAAGCACAGGCGTGGCTCGCGCTGCTTCCGGGTAGGCTGCTTGAGCGTGCTGGCAACAGTACGTCTAGAGGAATGGCTGTCCACGACAGAACCCGGCTTATCGATCGGCTTCCCACCTTTCCCGCCTGACCGGCTGCTGCCGCTATTTCAGTCTCCCCCTCTCATCAGCGCTTCTCCTGGGCCGCCAATCGGCCGCTTAAGGCGTGTGCGGGCCCGGTTTACCGGCTCTTCTTGAGAAATCACTTTAACTGCGAAAATGGCGCCATTGTTTTATAAAAACAATGTTCCTTTCAGTGTGCATCAGAAGTTGTCCATAAGTCCTTGTAGCTATTGAGAAAAGCAATGCAAGAGTCCTTGCTTTAGCGCAATCTTTGTCTTAAAGTGGGGGCAAGTAGTAGAAAGTGGGAAGATTGCGGTGTTCTCGAAAAGATTGCAAGGGAAGCGTTGGATTGATGTTTCAGGGTGCTGCAGCGTTGAGTCTCGATGTAAAAGGCAGGCTAGCTATTCCGGTTCGTCACCGGGAAGCTCTGGCCGCGGCCGCTGACGGCCGCCTGGTGCTGACGGCGCACCCGCATCGTTGCCTGCTCCTCTATCCAGAGCCCGCCTGGGAGCCGATCCGCGACAAGGTTCTCGCGGCGTCCAGCATGAATCCACAATCGGCAGCGATCAAGCGCCTGTTGGTCGGCAATGCGCGCGAAGAGGCGATGGATGCGGCAGGCCGTCTGCTGATCGCTCCGGAGCTACGTCAGTTCGCCCAGCTGGAAAAGCAGGTCTGGCTGGTCGGGCAAGGGAGTCATTTCGAAATCTGGTCCGATCTCGGTTGGCAGAAACAGCAGGAAGCGGTCTTTGCCCTCAGCGATCAGTGCCTGCCGCCGGGGCTTGAGGATCTGGCGCTGTGATCCTGCCGGCGCAGCATCTGACGGTCCTGCTGCGGGAGGCGGTTGACGCCCTGGAGATAAAGCCCGCCGGAACCTATGTCGACGGGACGTTCGGCCGTGGCGGACACAGCCGCGCGATCCTCGATCGCTTGGGGCCCGACGGTCGCCTGCTGGCTCTCGATCGCGACCCGGAAGCGGTGGCGCTGGCTGGCGAGACGCGGGATCACCGGCTGTTGGTCATGCACCAGTGCTTCGGCGAGTTGTGTGAGGCCTTGCGGCTGGCAGGAATCGACATCGCGGAAGGCGTCGATGGCGTGCTTCTCGATATTGGCGTTTCCTCGCCACAGCTTGATCAAGGGGAGCGGGGCTTCAGCTTCCGCTACGACGCACCGCTGGATATGCGGATGGACACGACGCAGGGCGAAACCGCAGCGCAGTGGTTGCAGCGGGCCAGCGTGCACGAGATTACGGAGGTCATCAGGAATTATGGGGAAGAACGGTTTGCTTTCCAGATTGCAAAGAAGGTTGTGGCTGCTCGGGGAGAGCGGCCGCTTGCAACCACGGGCGAGCTCGCAGCCCTTGTACGCGCGGCCGTGCGGACCCGCGAGCCTGGCAAGGACGCGGCGACGCGTACCTTTCAAGCTCTACGGATTCATATCAATCAAGAACTCGAGCAACTCACGCTAGTGCTGCCGCAGGCAATGAGCCTTCTCAAACAGGGCGGGCGGCTGGTCGTGATCAGCTTCCACTCGCTCGAAGACCGGATCGTCAAACGCTTCATGCGCGACGCCGCTGCACCCGATCATCTGCTGTCCACGAAGCTGCCCTTGCGTGCGCTCGATCTGCCGCAGCCAGAGCTGCGCCTGGTCGGCAAGCCGGTCAAGGCCAGCCAAGAAGAGGTCGCCGCCAACCCGAGGGCGCGCAGCGCCGTCTTGCGCGTAGCCGAAAAGCTCGCCCGAAAGGCGGCCTGAGATGGTTCGCCTGAACCTGCTTCTCCTCCTGGTGGCGATGTTTTGCAGCCTGGGAGTGGTGACTTCGCAACACAAGGCGCGGCAGCTCTTTCAGGCGCTTGACCTACAGCACGAGCGCACGCGCCAGCTCGAGGTCGAGTTCGGGCAGCTGCAACTTGAACTGTCGACCTGGGGAACGGCACCGCGAATCGAGAAAATCGCCGTCGAGAAGCTTGGTATGCGGACCCCGGACTCCGAGACGCTGCTCCCCAGTTTGCCGATTGGAGGCGCCTCGCGATGATGCGTTTCAAGGGAAAAGTCGCCCACAAATTCGCCGAAAGCCCGTTGTTGGAGCTGCGCCTGCCCGCCTGGCGATCGCGGCTGATGGCCTTGCTGATTCTCCTCTCCTTCGTCGTCTTGATCGGCCGCGCGTTCTACCTGCAAATCATCGACACCGACTTCCTGCAGGAAAAGGGCGAGTCGCGCTACCGGCGCGACATCGAAATCAGCGCCTCACGCGGACGCATTGCCGATCGGCATGGCGACGTTCTGGCCATCTCGACGCCGATGCGGTCGATCTGGGCGGTTCCGCCGGCGGTACAGCTGACGCCCGAGCAGACCCAGCAACTGGCGGCTCTCCTGGAGACCGACGCGCAGACCTTGAGCCGCAAGCTGGCGACCGACAGGCCTTTCGTCTTCCTGCGCCGGCAGATTCCGCCGCCGGTGGCTGCGCAGGTGGCTGCCCTGAAGTTGCCGGGCATCGGTCAGGACAAGGAATATCGCCGCTTTTACCCGACCGGCGAGATGACCGCGCACATGGTCGGTTTCACGGGCGTCGACGACGAGGGCCTGGAAGGGGCAGAGCTGGCCTTTCACGGGCAATTGCTGGGTACGCCCGGAAGTCGCAGCGTGATCAAGGACCGCCGCGGCCAGATCGTTGAAGATGTCGGCTCGATCAAGCCGCCGCAGGACGGTGAAGACATCAGCCTGGCGCTGGATTCCAAGGTCCAGTACCTGGCCTATAGTCAGCTCAAGCAGGCCATTGCCGATAGAAAGGCCAAGGCCGGCGGCGTCGTCGTCCTCGATGCCCGGACGGGTGAAATCCTGGCCCTGGCGAATTGGCCGACCTATAACCCGAACAATCGCGCGAGTCTTTCCGGCGGGCAGTTGCGCAACCGTGCGCTGACCGACACTTTCGAGCCCGGTTCGACCCTGAAGCCCTTCACCATTGCCGTGGCCATGGAAACCGGCCGGGTTCGCTTCGACTCCCTGATCAACTGCGCGCCCGGTCGCCTGCGCATCGGCAATGCGACGATTTCCGATACCCATCGCTACGGGGTGCTGAGCGTCGCCGAGGTCATCCAGAAGTCCTCGAACGTCGGTTCTGCCAAGATCGCGGCCATGCTGCCCGCGCAGGTGATGTGGGAGATGTTCGACAGCGTTGGCTTCGGGCAGGTGCCGAATCTCGGTTTTCCGGGCGAGGTCAGTGGCCGACTGCGTCCCTGGAAGACCTGGCGGCCAATCGAGCAGGCGACGATGTCCTTCGGGCATGGCATTTCGGTGTCTCTGCTTCAGCTGGCGCGCGCCTATTCCGTTTTTGCGCGCGATGGCGATCTGGTGCCACTGTCGCTCACCCGCATTGGTTCTTCGCGGCCGCGTGGCACGCAGGTGTTCAGCCCACGGACGGCGCGTGAAGTGCGCGCCATGCTGGAGATGGCTGTTCGGCCCGGTGGAACGGCGCCCAAGGCGCAGATCCCGGGTTATCGTGTTGCCGGCAAGACCGGTACCGCGCGCAAGCTCGAAAACGGTCGCTACACGACCAAGAATTACGTCGCCTCCTTCGTCGGCTTTGCGCCGGCCTCTGATCCGCGGCTGATCGTGGCGGTGATGATCGACGAGCCGCGCGGCAAGTACTATGGCGGTGAAGTGGCGGCGCCCGTTTTTGCCGCGGTGATGGCCGGCACCTTGCGGACCCTTGGCATTGCGCCGGATGCGCCGCTCGAAGTGGCGCACAGCGGCAAGCCCGCGACGAAGGCCAGGTTGTGAATCGAAGCCATGCCGTGCTGAACGCAGACAGCGCTGCCCGCGCGACGCTGGCGCAGCTGGCGGCGCTTGGCGTGCTGCCCAGCGGCGCCAGCGACGACAGCCGTCAGCTGGTTGCCGGCGATCTCTTTCTGGCCTATCCCGGTGCGCGGAGCGATGGTCGCAGTCACATCGCCGCGGCCATCTCCGCGGGCGCTTGCGCCGTTCTCTGGGAGGCCAGCGCGGCCACGGATTCCTTTTCCTGGAACGTCGATTGGCGG
>LBIU01000149.1 GCA_000987445.1 Candidatus Accumulibacter adiacens
TCCAGGCCGGCGAGCTTTTCGCCGGCGTCGAGCGCAATCAAGGTGACCCCCTGCGTCGCCCGACCGAGTTCGCGGATCTCGCGAACCCGGGTACGGATCAGCACCCCACCGGTGGTAATCAGCATGATTTCGTCATCGTCGGAAACCAGACGGGCGGCAACCACCTTGCCGTTGCGTTCGCTGGCGGCAATGGCGATGACCCCTTGCGTGCCCCGTCCCGAATGCCGGAAATCGGCCAGCGCGGTGCGTTTTCCAAAGCCGTTTTCGGTGGCCACGAGAACCGTTTGCTGGTCGCTGTCGGCGATCAGCAACGACAAGGCCTGCTGCTTGTCGCCAAGCCGCATGCCGCGCACGCCGCGTGCGGTGCGCCCCATCGGGCGCACGTCCTCCTCGTCGAACCACACCGCCTTGCCGGCATCGGAAACGAGGATCACGTCCTGGCTGCCGTTGGTGACCTCGGCGCCGATCAGGAAGTCTTCGTCGTCGAGAGCAACGGCGATGATGCCGTTCCGGCGCGGATTGGAGAAATCGGACAGCGGCGTCTTCTTCACCGTCCCCAGCGAAGTGGCCATGAAAATGTAGCGATCGTCGGCGAACTCCTTGATCGGCAGGATGGCGCTGATCTTCTCGCCCTCCTCGAAGGGGAAGACGTTGACCACCGGTTTGCCGCGACTGCTGCGCGTTCCCTGCGGTACTTCGTAGACCTTCAGCCAGTAGACCCGGCCGCGGTTGGTGAAGCAGAGAATCGAATCGTGCGTATTGGCAACGAACAGGCGATCCACGAAATCGTCGGTCTTCATCGCCGCCGCCTGCTTGCCGCGCCCACCGCGCCGTTGCGCGCGATAATCGGCCAGGGGCTGCGACTTGATATAGCCGGTGTGCGAGAGGGTGACCACCATGTCAATGGGGGTGATGAAATCGGCAATGCCGAGATCCTGGGTGCTGATGACGATTTCCGAGCGCCGCTTGTCGCCGAACTGGCTGCGAATGCCGGTCAACTCTTCAACGATCATCTCGGTAATGCGCTCGGGTCGCGCCAGGATGTCCATGAGGTCGGCAATCCGCAGCAGCAACTCGCCGAAATCGGTGACGATCTTGTCGCGCTCGAGGCCGGTCAGGCGTTGCAGGCGCAGTTCCAGGATCGCTTGGGCCTGCGCTTCGGAAAGCAGATAACCGCTCTCCGAGAGCCCGAACTCGAGCCCGACGCCGTCCGGGCGGGTGGCGTCGAGATTGGCACGACGCAGCATCTCGGCGACGGTCGGCGACCGCCACGGTCGTGCCATCAGGCCTCGACGGGCATCGGCTGGCGTCGGCGAAGCCTTGATCAGGGCGATGATTTCGTCGACGTTGTCGAGCGCGACCGCCAGGCCTTCCTGGATGTGTGCCCGTTCACGCGCCTTGCGCAACTCGAAGACCGTCCGCCGGGTAAGCACTTCACGGCGATGCCAGAGGAAACATTCGAGCATCTGCTTGAGGTTCAAGAGCCGCGGCTGACCATCGACCAGCGCCACCATGTTCATGCCGAAGGTGTCCTGCAGCTGCGTCTGCTTGTACAGGCAGTTGAGCACCACGTCGGCGACTTCGCCACGCTTGAGCTCGATGACCACGCGCATGCCCGACTTGTCGGACTCGTCGCGCAGATCGGAAATGCCGTCGATACGCTTGTCGTTGACCAGTTCGCCGATCTTTTCGAGCAGCGTCCGCTTGTTCACCTGGTACGGCAGTTCGTCGATGATGATCGCCTGGCGATTGCCTTTTTCCAGGTCCTCGAAATGCGTCCGGCCACGCATCACCACCCGCCCACGCCCGGTCCGATAGCCTTCGCAGACTCCCGCGATGCCGTAGACGATGCCGGCTGTCGGGAAATCGGGAGCCGGCATGAGGGCGATCAGTTCGTCGATCGTCGCCTCCGGATTGCCCAGCAAGGCCAGGCAAGCGTCGACCACTTCGCCCAGGTTGTGCGGCGGAATATTGGTCGCCATGCCCACCGCAATACCCGAGGAGCCGTTGATCAGCAGGTTCGGAATGCGCGCCGGCATGACCAGCGGCTCTTGCTCAGAGCCGTCGTAGTTGGGTCCGAAATCGACGGTTTCCTTGTCGAGGTCGGCCAGCAACTCATGGCCGATGCGCGCCATGCGCACTTCGGTGTAGCGCATCGCCGCCGCGTTGTCACCGTCTACCGAACCAAAGTTACCTTGCCCATCGACCAGCATGTAGCGCAGAGAGAAATCCTGCGCCATGCGCACGATCGTGTCATAGACGGCGGTATCGCCATGCGGATGGTACTTACCGATGACGTCACCGACGATCCGTGCCGACTTCTTGTAAGGCTTGTTCCAGTCGTTCGACAGCTCGTGCATGGCGAAGAGAACACGACGATGCACCGGTTTCAGGCCATCGCGGGCATCGGGCAGGGCACGCCCGACGATCACGCTCATCGCGTAATCGAGATACGATCGACGCATCTCGTCTTCGAGACTGATGGGCAGAGTTTCTTTGGCGAAGGCTTCCATCATTTTTTCCGCGGTCAACGTGACTTCCGGAGGAATGTCATCGTCTTGATCAAGCCCACGATTCTAGCACGGCAAGCCCTTCCACAGGCTCGGCGAGTGGCTGATTTGCGGAGGTTATTTTGCGTAGAACGGTCAGTCAGGGGCCAAAAAGGGGCGCCAGACAAGCCACGGCTGGCAAGGCCGGCGCGCGTGCGAAGCCCGGCTCGCCAGCGGCAGTCAACAGATCAGCGCTTTTCGAGTCGCTCGGCGTTGGCCTGCACCTGGCGCAGCAACGGCGCCATGCCCTGGCTGCCGACCTCGGCAAGGCTGCCGAAGGCCCGCCACCAGCCGACACCGACATTGATCAAGGTGGCGCACAGCTCTGCCTGGCGCTCGCGGAACTCCTCGGGATTACGGCTGCCGAGCAGCGACAGGCTGTCGCTGCTGCAGGCCAGCATCGACAGCCCGGCATGCGTCCAGAACTGCTTGACGGCTGGCAGCATCGCCACCGCCACCGCGGTGGCGGCTTCCAGTGGCACTTCGCCCTTCTCGCGCGTCATCAGGGCCAGCTCGTCCCAGTCGGCCTGCCGCGAAATCGCTCCCGCGCGCAGCAGGCGGCGACTGCGGTAACTGATGACCGTATTGCTGGCCGTCATCAGGCGGCTGGTCTGCCGCCCAAGGCGGGTCCATTGCAGAACCGGCGCCAGCAGCTGGTCACGGAGTTCCTCTCGATTCATCCCTGTGCCCCTCCTCGATGGTTGGCAGGGATGGCACGGACCGTCCCTGCTGCGGCGATTGTACGATAGCCGAGCGCACATTCGTACATTCCGTAAACCGCGCCGCCGCCACGAACAGTGGAAGCGAAGCGCCGGGCACGGCCTTCGCCTCTCACCGGGAGAAGACGCGAGAGTCGCGAGTCGCAAGCGCGATTTTCGCCTTACCGAGGAAGTCGCGTATGCGACTCGCGAGCCTCCCTTCTATCCTTGCGGAAGAAGGGCCGGGGGGTGAGACGGGGAATTCAGGGAGCATGCTCCCTGACCGTCGAACGATTCCGGCGTGCAAGCCGGAATGCGCACTGCAAGTGGAGGGAGGGACGGTCATGACTTTCATGATTCGGGGTGTCTGCACGTGTCATCACCGTTAGAGGTAACGTGCCGCGGCGTCGAAGTTGATCGTCGGGGAAGGCATTTCGGCACGCGCAAAGCGTGCCAGCACGAACGCTCGCTGCAGCGGCTGCGCCCCCGCCAGCTCCGCCAGCGAGAAACTGACCTCGGCAACGTGATCCTCGCTCGTACCGTCGGAGAGCACGTTCATCGTGTCCAGGCGCAAGTGCTTCTGCGCCACGCACAGGCAGCGCTCGGGATGCTCGAGCACCTCCTTGAGGCTCTCCAGCTCCATCTCCAGGGCCGCCTGGCTATCGCCGAGGGTTTCCAACTGGCGCTCGTTCTCCAGCAGCTTCTCCTGCAGTTCGGCCTGTTCGGAAGCGCCCGCCGGCGCGCCAGCGAAAATCGCTCCAAGGCCCGGTCCTTGCCGGCGAAGCAGGCGCAGGCGGGCCCGGATCAGCGCACGATTGCCCTCCAGCTCCTGCCGTTCGACCCTCGCTTCAGCGATCTGCGACAAGGCCTGAGCCAGCACATACTCGAAGGCCTGCACGCCAACCAGGCGGCGCAGTTCGACTTCGTCCTGAGCACAGACATGCACCCGATGATCCGCAAAGCTGACGCAGGTTTGCACGACGTCACGGCGGACAATTTCTCCGTGCAGCGCGATCCCGAACAGCCGCTGCTCGCTGAAGCGCATGCCGAGGAGCACGCAGGCCTCGTCGAGGAGCGGGTACTTGGCGAACAGGGTGCGCAGGTTTTCCGAACGGCCGAGCGCCGAGGGGATATCGGAGGGGGCGACAAAAAACGCCCGCCAGGCGCGATCCGAAGACCAGATGGCCGGCGAGACAGGCCGGGCGGCGGGCAGCTCCTCGACCATCGCCCGTAGGTATCTGATTGTCGTGTCGACCGCCGGCGCCAGGCGCGCATGGCAGGAGGGCAGGACGCTCAGGCGCGGGTTGGTGAGCGCGATCGCTTTCTCGGTCGCCCCGCGAATCATTGTCGCCGACACCCGATCGGTATCGAATTGCGCCGGCCGGTTGATGAACCAGTCGAGAATTCCCATGCCCTCCTCCTGCAGTGGCAAAACCTGGCGGCATGATAGCAAGGAAGCAGGAGATGTCCAGACGCCATCGAGGCATCGCAGGAGCGCGGCGACTTGCAGGAATTTCGGCGGCCCGGAGGCAAGGCGGAGGCGTCGCCCGCGGCGCGCCCTGCAGTCAACAGGTGGGCTGGCGGGCCCGGCACGGAGGAGGGAAACATCGCGGCCATGCCGGCAATGCCCAGCTCAAGGCCGTCGCGCGACGCACCGTAGTGCGTCGGCCAGCTCAGATTAGATCAAACGGAGTCAAGCAGAATCAGGAAGAATCAGCCCAGCGGATGACGGTGCACCACCGTTTCGCCGCGCTCCGGCCCGGTCGAAACAATATCGATCGGCACTTCGCAGAGCTCTTCGATGCGCGCCAGATAGGCGCGCGCCGCAGCCGGCAGCGCTTCCATCGTATTCGCACCGACCGTCGACCCCGACCAGCCGGGCAAGGTCTCAAGTACCGGCTCACAAGCCGCAACGTCATCGGCGCCCATCGGCAGCAGGTCCACGGATTTCCCGTCGAGCAGATAACCGGTACAGATCTTCAGCTCGGACAAGCCATCGAGGACATCGAGCTTGGTGATGCACAGACCGGTCACGCCGTTGATCTGAATCGAACGCCGTAGCGCCGCGGCGTCAAGCCACCCGCAGCGCCGCTTGCGCCCGGTAACGGTACCGAATTCGCGGCCTTTCTGCGACATCTGGTAGCCCGGCAGGCCCTCTTTCTCGATAGCCAGTTCGCTCGGAAAAGGCCCCCCACCGACGCGCGTGCAATAGGCCTTGGTGATCCCGAGAACGTAATGCAACATCCCCGGACCGACGCCGGATCCTGCCGCCGCCTGGCCGGCCACGCAGTTCGACGAGGTCACAAAAGGATAGGTGCCGTGATCGATGTCCAGCAAGGCGCCCTGAGCACCTTCGAAAAGCAGGTTGTGGCCGGCCTTGTTAAGCGCGTACAGCGCCGCCGAGACGTCGGTCACCAGGGGCTTGATCGCTTCGGCGTCGGCCATCGCCTGCGCCAGAACGGCCTCGCCATCGACCGCCTGTGCACCGAGGTAGCGGGTCAGGACGAAGTTGTGATAATCCAGATTCTCGCGCACGCGCTCGGCAAAACGGGCCGGATAGAAGAGGTCGTAGACCCGCAGTGCGCGCCGCGCCACCTTGTCCTCGTAGGCCGGGCCAATGCCCTTGCCGGTGGTCCCGATCTTGAGATCCGCGCACTTGGCCGCCTCGCGGGCATGATCCAGCGCCGCGTGGTAGCCGAGGATGAGCGGGCAACCAGGACTGATCTTCAGGCGCGAACGCACGTCGATGTTGCCGGATTCGAGCACCTTGATCTCGCTGATCAGGTGATGAATGTCGAGCACCACACCATTGCCGATGAAGCAGTCGACCCCGTCGCGAACGATCCCAGAGGGAACCAGGTTGAGCTTGTACACCTTTTCGCCGACCACCAGGGTATGGCCGGCATTGTGCCCACCCTGGAAACGGACGACGCCCTTGGCGCGATCGGTCAGCCAGTCGACGATCTTGCCCTTGCCCTCGTCGCCCCATTGAGTCCCCACGACTACGACGTTCTTGGCCATGCTTGTCATCCGTCCCTGTTGATTGCCTTGATTACCCATTGGCCGTCGCGATCGACCAGTTGCCGGTCGCACGACGGTCCATCGCTGCTTCTTTCGTCGGGCAGCAGTTCGAGGACCACCTCACCGCGCGCGCGCAAGGCCGCAATCGCTTCCCCGAGAGCACTGCGGCCAGCGGCGTAGGGCGCCAGCACGGCCCCCCTCTCTTCGCTGCGCGCACTGGTCAGCCGCGCCAGCTCGCGCAGGTCCATCGAAAAACCGGTCGCCGGGCGTGCCCGACCAAAACTCTTGCCAACGCCGTCATACCGCCCGCCAAGCGCGATAGCGCTCGGAAAGGCTGCGTGGTAGGCGGCAAAGACGACACCATTGTGGTAGCGATAGCCACGCAAGTCGGCCAGATCGAACGACAAGGGCAGGTCCGGCAGCGCCGCGTACAGCTCGCGCAAGGCATTCAGGGCCGTCGTGATGGCTGGCAGGGGCGGCAGAGTGCTGGCCGCCACGGTCAGCGTTTCAACATCGCCGTAGAGGTTGGGCAAAGCCAGCAGCGCCGAGCGCCACGGCTCGTCCATGACGCTGCACAGCTCGCGCAGTCGCGGCATGTCCTTGTCTTGCAGCAACTGCAGCAGCGACCCTTCGAGTTCGCTATCGAGACCGGCCGCTTCTGCCAGCGCCCCAAATACGCCGACATGGCCGAGGTCGATACGCGCGGCTGGCACGCCCGCCGCCTGCAAGGCATCGGCCATCAAGCGGATCACTTCGCGATCGGCCGCCAGACCGGCGTGCCCGAAGACTTCGGCGCCCACCTGGATGGGTTCGCGACTCGCGGATAGCGACGCCGGCAGCGTGTGCAGCACGCTGTCGCAATAGCATAGCCGGGTCACCCCCTGGCGATTGAGCAGATGGGCATCGATGCGGGCGACCTGCGGCGTCATGTCGGCGCGCACGCCGAGCGTGCGTCCCGACAGTTGGTCCACCAGCTTGAAAGTGCGCAACTTCAGATCCTGCCCGGAACCCGTGAGCAGCGAATCGAGGTGCTCAAGCAGTGGCGGCAGGACCAGTTCGTAAGCATGCACGCGGAAGAGATCGAGCAGCGCGCGTCGTAGCCGCTCGATCTGCGCGGCTTCCGACGGCAGCGCGTCGGCAACATGTTCGGGAAGCAACCAGTTCATCGGAAGACCATCAACAGGACCAGGCCGATCAGCATCGACGTCAGGCCAACGAAACGGATTTGCCCGTCTGAACAGCGGATCAGGCGACGAAATGTCTCACGCCAGGCATTCGGTGCCACGAACGGGACCAGTCCTTCAAGCACCAGCATGAGGGCCAGAGCAAGCAGCAGATTGTCGGTCATTTGGCGGTGTTGTCGCCACCTCGGCCGATGCTCTTCATGTACTTGAAGAAATCTGAACTCGGCTCGACGACGATCACGTCGCTCTTGCCGTTGAAGCTGTTGCGATAGGCTTCCAGGCTACGATAGAAGGCGTAGAACTCGGGATTCCGCTGAAAGGCCTGCGCATAAGTCGCCGCCGCCGTGGCGTCCCCCTCACCTTTCAGCTTCTGAGCGTCACGATACGCTTCGGCGATGATCACCTCGCGTTGCTTGTCAGCGTCGGCGCGAATCTTCTCGGCCTCCGCGGCACCCTGCGAACGCAGTTCGTTGGCCACCCGTTTGCGCTCGGCGTCCATCCGACGATAGACCGATTCACTGACATCGCTTGGCAGCTCGACCCGCTTGACACGCACATCGACAATCTGCACACCGATCTTGCGCGCATCGAGGTCGGCCTTCTCGCGCATCAACTCCATCAGCTGATCGCGCTCACCCGATACGACGTCATGCACGGTGCGTTTACCGAACTCCTCACGCAGGCCGGCATTGACCGTTTGCGACAGCCGTGTCTTGGCACGCGATTCGTCACCCGCGACCGAGACGTAGTAAAGCTTGGGATCGATGATCCGCCATTTGGTGAAGGAATCCACCAAGACGTTGGTCTTTTCCGAGGTAATGAAACGCTCAGGTTCGGCGGCGTCCAGGGTGAGAATGCGCTTGTCGAAATAGCGCACGTTCTGGATCAGCGGCCACTTGAAATACAGACCTGGCTCGTCAATCACCCTGCGCACCTCGCCCAGCTGGAAGACAAGGGCGTGCTGGCGCTGATCAACCGTGAAAATCGTCGCGCCGAGAACAACCAGCGCGCTCACCACGAGAGCCGCAAAAAAGTTCATGCTGGTTCTCATCAGCGAACCCCCCGGTCGCGCTGGCGCAGGGTTTCTCGCGAACGTCCTTCGCTCATTTGCGGCGGCACCTCGTTGGATATTGGCGGTGACGAACGCGTGACGCCAGGCGTCTCCGGGCTGCTGCCGGCACCACCCGGCGCAGCCGCGACCGCTCCGGCGGCCTGGATCAGCTTGTCCAGCGGCAGATAGAGCAGATTGCCCTGCCCCTTGCTATCGACCAGGACCTTGCTGGTGTTCGCATAGACCTCCTGCATGGTGTCCAGATACATGCGACTGCGGGTCACTTCCGGGGCCTTGGCGTACTCGGTATAGATCTGCGTGAAGCGGCTCGCATCACCCTCGGCCGTAGCGATGACCCGCTGTTTGTAGCCTTCGGACTCCTCGAACAGGCGCGAAGCCGTACCGCGGGCTCTCGGGATGACGTCATTGGCGTAGGCCTGGCCCTCGTTTTTCTGCCGGGCACGGTCCTGCGAGGCTTTCACCGCGTCATCGAACGCCGCCTGAACCTGCTCCGGCGGTTGCGCGTTCTGCATGGTGACCTTGGAAATCAGGATCCCGGTCTTGTAGCGATCGAGAATTTCCTGCATCAGCTGCGAAGCCATCACCGCCACCTGCTCGCGACCTTCGTAAAGGACGAAGTCCATCTTGTTCTTGCCGACGATCTGGCGAATGGCCGTCTCGGCCACCTGCATGACCGCTTCGTCCGGGTTCCTGTTGGCAAATACGTAGTCAACCGGATCCTTGAGAATGTATTGCACGGCAAACTGAATGTTGATGATATTTTCATCATCCGTCAGCATCAGGGCCTCTTTGAGGACCTTGTTCCTTTCCGTGCCGCGATAACCGACTTCGAGCGTCCGCACGCCGGCGATGTTAACCAGCTCATGCGACTGGATCGGATACGGCAGACGCCACCGCAGACCCGGCTCGGAGCTCTCCTTGTAGCGACCGAACTGAAGCACCAGGCCGCGCTGCCCGGCGTCGACAATGTAGAAGCCACTGGCCAACCAGACGATGAGCACCAGGACCAGGAGCAGGCCAATGCCGCCGCCAAGGAATTTCGGGCTGAACTGTACGGGCGGACGATCGCCACCATCGCCACCGCGGTCCCCGCCGCCACGCTTCTTGTCGAAAAGCCCCGACAAGCGACGATTGAGATCACGCCACAGCTGATCGAGATCGGGCGGTCCCTGGTTGGGACGCCGCCCACCGCCGCCATCGTCATTACCCTCGTTGCCGCGATTTCCCCACTGAGGGTCATTCAGCGACATCAGTGTTCCAAGGCTTGAAATCATGCGCAACCATCTGAATCTAAGAACATATCAATATCCTGTAAAGCAGCGTCGCCGGACGTCCGCGGACGCGGGTTCCGGCTCTTGGCGAGAGCGATTTCGGCCAAGGCTTCGCGCAGCAGCGACAGACCGTCGCCGCAACGCGCGCTAACGCGAACCCGCAGGAGTGTACCATATTCATCCCTTTCGACCGTCGGCGGCAGGCCGGTCAGGTCGAGCTTGTTGAGTACCATCAGTTGCGGGACCTCGGCGGCACCGATCTCGGCCAGCACCTTGTTGACATCGCTCACCTGCTCATCGCGCGCCGGACTCGCCGAATCGACCACGTGCAGCAACAGATCGGCCTCGGCCGTCGCTTCCAGCGTGGCATGAAAAGCGGCCACCAGCGAGTGCGGCAGCTCGCGAATAAAGCCGACGGTGTCGGAAAGCACGATGTGGCCGACCCCGGCCAGCCACAGTTTGCGCGTGGTCGTATCCAGCGTCGCGAAGAGCTGGTCGGCAGCAAACACGCCGGCGTGGGTGAGCGCGTTGAACAGGGTCGATTTGCCGGCGTTGGTATAGCCGACCAGAGACACGTTCAACAACTCTCCTCGCGCACGCGCCTTGCGCTGCACGCCACGCTGACGCTCGAGCTTGACCAGCCGCTCCTTGAGCGACTTGACCCGCAGACCGAGCAGGCGACGATCGGTTTCCAGCTGCGTTTCGCCCGGACCGCGCAGACCGATACCGCCCTTCTGCCGCTCCAGGTGGGTCCAGCCACGAACCAGCCGCGTCGACAGGTGTTCGAGCTGTGCCAGCTCGACCTGCAACTTGCCTTCGGCGCTCTTTGCCCGCTGCGCAAAGATATCGAGGATCAGGCTGGTGCGATCGATGACCCGGCACTGCAGCGCTTGCTCGAGATTGCGCTCCTGACCGGCGCTCAGTTCGTGATTGAAGATCACCAGATCGGCCTCGTGCGCCAGGACCTCGGCAGCCACTTCCTGGACCTTGCCCTTGCCGGCGTAAGTCGCCGCATCCGGGCTGTGCCGGCGACCATGCACCACCGCTGCGATCGACGCGCCCGCAGAAAGCGCCAGCAGACGAACTTCTTCAAGTTGCTCGCTCAGGTCGTCGCGCCCGAAGTCCAGCTGGACGATGATCGCCCGTTCCTCTGCTGAGGCACGCTCATGCATACAAGTGTTCCGGGAGAATTGGCTCCGACCTCAAGAGAGAGCGGAGCGGGTGAAAAGGTCGGAAGAGAGGAGCCGGGGCGCAACCTGAGGCCCACGCGACCAGAAACTGATCGATCAGCCCTCGCCGTTGGCGTCCTGCTGGATGGTGATCGGACGCGACGGCACAACCGTCGAAATCGCATGCTTGTATACCATCTGAGTAACCGTGTTCTTGAGCAGGACGACGTACTGGTCGAAGGATTCAACCTGCCCCTGCAGCTTGATGCCGTTGACCAGATAGATCGAAACGGGAACCCGTTCGCGCCGCAAGGTATTGAGAAACGGGTCTTGTAGAAGTTGCCCTTTATTAGTCATGCTACGAACTCCATATTTATTCGTGTTTTGGATAGACCAGCATAATTGATTTTAGTGTCGTTTGCCATATTTCGGTCAAAGGGGAATTGGCGGCCGCCGTTCTGGCGGAGATGCGGCTATCAGAGCCAGCCGCTCGCGTGATCGTGCGGCGGCAGCCGCCGCCCTGACGAATCGCTATTCGAAGGCTTCCGCTATACTGGCGGCGACTTCAGCTCCCCGCGGAAACCGTCGGCATGATTGGCGCCATCACCCTGCTCCTGGTTTTTCAGCTGATCGGCGAAATCATCGCCAGGACGCTGGCCCTGCCGATACCCGGCCCGGTCATCGGCATGGCGCTGCTCTTCGCCGCCCTCGTCGCGCGCGGCGGCCCCTCCCCGGAACTGCGCGGTACCGCACAGGGGCTCTTGCAGCACCTTTCGCTGCTCTTCGTTCCCGCCGGCACCGGCGTCATGCTGCACTTCCAGCGCATGTCCGACGAGTGGCTGGCGCTGGCCGTTTCGCTGCTCGGCAGCACGCTGATCACCATCGCCGTCACCGCGCTAACCTTGGGATTTCTCGCCCGGCGCCGGGATCAACGGAGCGACGCGCCATGAACACGCGCCTCGACGAGATCTGGGTATACCTGTCTGCCTCGCCGCTGCTCGGCCTCACCCTGACTCTGCTCGCGTACCAGGGCGCGGTCTACGTAAACAAGCGCTGCCACGGCCATCCGCTGGCCAACCCGGTGCTGCTGGCCGTGGCCACGCTGGTCGGCCTGCTCTGGCTCACCGACACCCCGTACGGCACATACTTCGACGGCGCGCAGTTCGTGCATTTCCTGCTCGGACCGGCGACCGTGGCCCTGGCCATTCCGCTCTACGCGCAGATCGACCGGCTGAAGCGCCTGGCCATGCCGCTGCTCGGCGCCCTCCTCGTTGGCTCGCTGACCGCTGCGCTCTCGGCGGTGGCGATCGGCGGCGTGCTGGGTGCCAGCAAGGCGACGCTGCTGTCGCTGGCTCCGAAGTCGGTCACCACCCCGATTGCCATGGGCATCGCCGAACGCATCGGCGGCCTGCCGTCGCTGACCGCCGTCCTGGTGATCACCACCGGCGTCATCGGCGCGATCGGCGCGCGCTACGTCTACCGCGCCCTGCACATCGAAGACGACAGCGTGCGCGGCTTCGCCCTCGGTATCGCAGCGCACGGCATCGGTACCGCCCGCGCCTTTCAGGAGAGCGAACAAATGGGCGCCTTCGCCGCCCTGGCGATGGGCCTCAACGGCCTGACCACCGCCCTCCTCCTGCCGGTGCTGATTCCGTGGTTGCTGGGTTAGCGTCGCGGCGACCCGTGTGCCAGCGAGCGTAGCGTGCAAGCTCGACCCGCCCAATCGCCCAATGATCGGGTAGGGGACGGAGAACCCCGCGAAGCACTCGCCCGGTGACAATCTCAGCTCGCTTTGAGTTTTCCTTTTCTTCCTTTCTGGTTGGCAAGCCTGCTCTTTTCCCCAGCCTGCTCCAGCCACAGGAGCGTATCCGCATAGGCGACGAAATGGCGGAGGTAATCCGGTGACAGCTCCCGTAGAATCGCCAGGGAGCGTATCACCAGGGCCTGCGGATTTAACGGCCCGGGAGCCTCGGGGCCTTCGCTGATTGCCCGCCTCACCCGCTTGTCGGAGCCGTGTTTCTCCAGGAGTTCGCGCAACTGTCGCGCAGAAGTCGATTCCCCTGCCCGCAGACTGCCGCGACCGCCAAGGCGTTTCGGGCGCACGTCCTCCGACGCCACCGCAATACGGGGTCGTGGCTGCACGTTAGCCCGCAAGGAGGACTGCAGCACCGCCTCTTCCTGTCGCCGCAACAGGTCGACAAGAGACAGCGCCTTGTCTTCCGCCGCCGGGCAAGACGAATTCTGGGCAATCGCTCTTGTCAGGCTGGCCAGAGCACTGACCGCGGCGGCACCCTCCTCCCTGCCATTTCCGCCATGCAACCTGACCGCCAGTCGCTTCACCGCGCGGAGCTTGCCCTCCTCGAACAAGGAACGGGCGATTTCGGCCGACTCGGGGAACTGCGCGGCGATACCGGCGGCAATGGTCGCGGCACCCGCCTGTGCGCTCGCCAAGTCATCCTGGTAGTCAGCCAGCGCACTGCCGACCTTCCTTTCCAGGATCAGGCGAACTGATTCCCTTTGCTCCGCAGCTCTCGCGGCCATCGATTCGATGACTCTGAAGCGAACCGGGTCGAAGCTACTGGCGCCGCTTCGCGTCAGGTCAGCAATCACTTGCCTGACATCGGCAGCGCCCATTTCTGCCAAGCCCCCCGCCAGGGAAGCCGTCCGGCGGTAGGAAGCACGTTCAGCGTCGCTATCCGTCATGCGACGACTTCGCTTCGCTGCCTTGATTCTTCGCCCTCGGCACGGGTGCCATCTCGACGCGACGATTCTGCGAGCGGCCCTTCTCGTTCTGATTGGAAACCACCGGTTGCTGCGCGCCAAAGGCCGCTGCGAAGACCATCGCTGGCGGCATGCCGTCTTCGATCAATGCCCGCGTCACGGTGAGTGCTCGCTCCGCCGACAACTGCCAGTTGTCGCTATAGCGATTGTTGCCTTGCTGAATCGGCAGGTCGTCGGTAAAGCCGCTGACCATCAATAGTTGATCTCTTTGGTTCAGATAGACCTTGAGCGGAGCCACCAGCGTGCGCAGCAACTCACGCCCTTCTGGCTGCAACTCGTCGGAATTCAGCAAGAACAGGACGCTGCCGCTGATCCCGATGCGACCGTCGCGCAGGGTCACCCTGCCCGCAGCCAAGGGATCGGCCAGCGCCTGTTCAAGCGCCATTCGCCGCTGCTCCTCCACCTGGCGCTTCGCCACTTCCCGTTCCAGCGACTGCGCAAGCTCCAGCTGAAATCCAAGTGCCCACACCAGAAGCAGGACGAAAACGCCGACCAGCGCCGACATGAGATCCCCGAAAATCGCCCAGATCGGGGTCTGCTCGGAATAGCCATCTTCCAGCTCTTCCATCAGCCGAGCTCTTCCCGCACCGGCTCGGAAGTTCGCTTCCCGGGACGGCGAAGCTGACGCAATTCCTCGAAAATCTCCTTCTGCGAAACCATGCTGTGGTCGATGATCTCCCTGGCCTGCGCCACATAGTAGGCCAGCTGCTCATCGCTGCGCGTCGTCGCGTTCGTCAGTGATCGCTCGACGTGATCAAGGCTTTCGACCAGCCTGCCATTGGAGTCATTGAACAAACCGACAGCGAGCGTAAATGCTTCGCCGAGACTCGACATTTCTATCGCGCTCCCGGCGAAATCATCGGCAATCTGTGCCGCCTTGCCGGCCAGATTTTCGGCGATTCCGGAGAGCTTCGACACTTCCGATTCCACCTGCCCGGAAAACCTTGAACCCACATCCTCAAGCAGGCTGGCGGACGAGGTGAGCAATGACTCAACCGCCTCTCGCTGCCCGCTGGTGACCTGTTGCAGAGAGGTCGCAAGACTGCCGAGTTCGCCCATGATCCGCTGCCGCTCGGCAAGCAGAACGTTGTCGCGCTCCATGTTGTTCGACATCTCGCGGCGAAGATGAGCAATCACCTCGGCGGCAGCGCGTGGCGTTTCGGAGGCCGTCTGGATGAGCCGGGTCATGGGCTCTTCAAGTGAATTCCCCAGGCTCGCCAATTGTCCAGCCACCGTCGCCTCGAGGCCGGAAAGGCTGGCAACCGCGGCCTGGCCGCGACGTTCCTCATCGTTTCTGAGTGCCTGCAGTTCCGCCTGCAGCGTCGCGGCCAGCTCGTTCATGCGCTCGCCATGCCCCTGCAACCATGAGGCTTCGGCAGCTATCCGGGTCTCGACCAGGGTCTCAGAAGACTGCAGGAGGGTGCTCACTTCAGCGAGCATGCGGCTGGAAGTCGCACGGGCGGTATCTGCCATCTCAGCGGCCGTCTGCTGCAGTGAGTCCGCCAGGGCTTGGTGCTGAGTGCGAGAGTGCTCGCCCGCTCGTTCAAAGGAGCGTGCCCAGATTTCGAGTCGCTCCCTGTCGGCCAAGCGCTGAGCTTCCGCCCAAGCAGCTGAGCGCGTCTCGAAGGACTCCAGGAGCGAGTTGCTCAGGCCCTCGAGTTGCTGTTGCGCGGTGAGGGTCAGGTGCTGATGCGTTCTTTGCGTTTCAGCGCCGATGTTCGTAATCAGCCCTTCGATCAGTGGCCTGATGTGCTCGCCCAGCAGCCGTCCGCTCGCCATCGCCTGACGACCGCTCTCGGCGACACTTTCTTTGAGCGATCGATCGATCGAGCTGGCGAGCTCGGAATAGCTGCTGCTTGCCGATTGGTGAAAGCGCTCCTGGTTGGCAATCAGCTTCTCTCCCAGCTGCTCACCCATGCGCTCCATTGCAGTGGCCAGACCATGCAGTCTCTCCGCCACTTCGGGAAGCGCCCTGGCTTGCGCTTGCACGGCCTTGAAAGCCTGATGCCGGCTGTAGACCAGAGAAAACTCCCGGAAGACCGTCGCGATCTGGCTATCAAGCTGCCGGGTTGCGGACATCCGGTCGCGTCGGCTGATGGTCGCACTCAGGCCGAGCATGGCGGACGCCGCCACGCCAGCCACGGAGGTGCCGAAGGCGAGCCCGAGACCTTTGATGGGCGCCGCCAGGCCGGCGCGAATGGCCTGTAACTCAGTCGTTCCTTCGAGCGCAAAAACGGCCCCTTGCAGGGTAGCGACCATTCCCAGGAAGGTTCCGAAGAGGCCCAGCATGACCAGCAGACCCACCAGATAGGGGGTAATCACGGGCGCGGGCAAACCCACACGCTCGCCTTCGATCCGCAGCCGCACCGAGTTCTGCAGCGAAGGATGCAGCCGGCTCAGCCACTGCTCAAGGAAATCAGGACCCACTTGCGGCGACGTCCCGGACAATTCCGACAGCCCCTTCCAAAGCGTCGACGTCGCTCGCCGGAACTGCAGAATCTCGATAAAGCCGATGCCATAGACGCCGCCAATCACCACGGTCACGACCAGGCCCAAGGGATCGGAAGCGATGAACGTCAGCCCCATCGAAGCAATCGCCGCGGCTCCCAACAAGAACGCGGTCGCAAAAAGCAATCTACTTATCAAGCTCTCTCACCTTCTTCCTTAAGTGCTTCCAGGAGTCCAAGAAGCGGCTGAAGGCGAGCTTCAAGCTCCGCCAGCAGCGACTCCTGCATTTCACCCGCAAATTGCGCAAGCCAGCCGCCCGATTGACTCCACAACTGTCGATCGTCGTCGACCTCCCGGCCGACAACCGCCGCCAGGTGGCTCTGGTACAACTCCTCAAAGCGCTTTCCAAGCAGCCGTGGAACTTCCGCAAACAGGTTCTGGGCAGGCGTGGCAAGGGCCTCATCAAGGCCTGCCTCAAGGACCACCAGCCTGGCCAGCCTCGCTGAACGACGGGAGACAGCAAGCCGGACATCGGCCCTGAGCTTGCTGATTCTGAGGGCGATCTCCCTCTGCTGATTCACATAGAACAGCTGGTAGCGCTTGTAGCTTGCCATCTCCTCTGCCGGCGTACTCGCCGTCACCCTCGGGTAGCTTAGCCACGAGGCACCCGCACCCTGAGTGAAGCTATTGACGATGGTTTCCACGAGGGTCGTGCGAACCTTGAGAAACTCCGCTACGATCGCCTCCGTGGGAACCGCGGCATCCGTCTCTGGGCCGGTTTCTGAGGTCATTGTCGCAAGCTGTCCGTGCACCCTGGACAGAGCGATCGAGTCCGGCAGATCGATCAGTCGCCCGAGCCGCTCAGAGAAATGTTGATGCGACACCTCGCCATCTGCAACTGCAAGATCAGTTAGAAAGCGAACGAGTCTGGGGCCTTTCATGGGTCTTGGCGGCGGGATGTGAGTCATCAGATGGCGTCAGCCAGATCGCTTCTCCCGCGGGGGAAAAGCGAGGTTCGTGAGTCGCTTACGCGACAGAAGCGCTCTGGTCGTCAAGCCCGCCGCAATGAATAGTGAGATTCACGGCGGCGAGAGTATAGGAGGCGCCAGCAAACGGCGTCAATCTCGACGTTCCGCCCGTGACCATCCTCGCCGAGCGGCGGCAGTGGCAAACACCCGAATCGCATCGATGCTTTCTTCGTGCGGAGATCGTCACTCCCCTTCCCGGCCGAGAGTTGCGGTCGGGACATCGGCGACGCGACGAGCGGCAGCCACCTGCCCCTAGAGTTCGCGTGCCGCCAGCCGGTCACGAACATGCGCGCCGACCCGAATGGCCAGGGCGGCGATCGTCAGGGAGGGCGATTCGCCGCCGCCGCTACTGGGAAAGACGCTCGCGTCGGCAATATACAGATTGCGCCAGCGGTGGCTGCGGCAGTTTTCGTCGACCACCGAGTTGCGCGCATCGCGGCCCATGCGGCAGCTACCAAAGACGTGCGTGGCACTGAAGGTGTCGTAGGTCCCGAATTCCTCGAAAGGCTTGTCGCAACCCGCTGCGGCAAGGATTTCGCGGCACTTCCCGGCCATGAAGTCCAGTCTGCGCAGCTCCGGCTGGTCAACGCGGCTGAAGATGCGCGCCACAGGCTGACCGTACTGATCGGGGGCACCGGGATCGAGATCGATGTAGCTGCCGTCGTTGGGCAGGAATTCGCCAATCGAGCCGACCGACAGGACATGCCCGAAGCTGTTCTTCATGTTCGCCCGGTGCGTGCGACCCCAGCCGGTGGCCACGCGGCGCGCGTAGTTGATCGGGCCGGCAAGATCGGCCTCGGCCATGCCGACGTTGAAACGCACGCCACCGGGCACCCCCGGCACGGCGTCCGGGGCGTTGAAATCCCAGCAGATACCGTCGGCCGGCACGCCGCGATGGCTGCCGAGCGCCTCGGGATGCAGCGCACTGCTGCCCCAGGCGAGCGTTTCCATGAAGTTGCGGCCGATCTGGCCCGATTCGTTGCCGAGCCCACGCGGGGCAGCCGCATCGTTCACCGACAGCAGCAGTCGCGGCGTTTGCACGGCACCGCAGGCGATGATCAGAACGCGCGGCGCGACGGCATGCTCGGCGCCCTGCGCATCGATCCAGCGGACCTGCGCCACGCGGTCATCACCGCCCGGCTTGATCCCGGACACATGACAAGCGCTGCGCAGGACGCAATTGCCGGTGGCGACGGCCCGGGCGACGAAGGTCAGGTCGGCAGTTCCCTTGTCGCCACGCGGACAGCCGCGCGCACATTGCCCACAGTAGTTGCAGGCGGGGCGCCCTTGCCAGGGACGCGACAGGATGGCCAGCGGGTTCGCAGTCCAGCTCATGCCCAGCTTCCGGCACCCCAGCCCGATCTTCTGGCTGGCGTAGCTGTGAACATGTGCCGGCAGCGGGTAGTCCCGACTGCGCGGACGCAACGAATCGTTCGCATCTCCCGCGACGCCAATCAACTGCTCGGCGGTGACGTAGAACGGTTCGAGCTGCTCATAGGTCAGCGGCCAGTCGGCCGCGACGCCGAAGCGCGTCTGCATCTGCATTGCCGCCGGGTTCAATCGATGCGCCTCGCCCGAAAAATGCAGCGTGCTGCCGCCGACGCCACGGACATGGTGGTATTTCTGGGCGCGCCGATTCGCTCCCGCCCTGCGCCCGAAAACGTGACTCCAGGAGCGCAGCTGGTCCCACTGCGGTTGCAGCGGCTGCAGTGGCCCAAAGCGATACGGCAGGGTGTGCTTGTCGTCATCCGGAAACGGGTGCTGCTCCCAATCCGCGAGATGCAGCCGATTGTCACGCGCCGGCACGTACTCTCCACCTGATTCGAGCAACAGAACGCGAACCCCGTGCCTGGCCAGCGCCCAAGCGCAGGCCGCCCCGCCGGCGCCGGCGCCGACGATGACGACATCGGCTTCCATCAGGCCTTCCCTGGTGGCCGTTGCGGGTCGGGAAAACCGATTGGCTGTGGCGGCCCGGCGTAGCCCAGATTCAACCAGGCCCTCTCGTCGGCATAGGTGTGGAACAGCGCGTCGTCAAGCGTCGCCTGGAAAAAAGTTCGCGGCGTCGAACCCGGGGCGCTGGCAGCCGCTGCGCTGACGATCGCCTGGCGGTCCTCGTCCGCCAGCGCGGCAAAACCATCTCCGCCTTGCGCGCGGGCGCGCTCGTCCAGCCATTCGAGAGCAGCCCGCGTTAGCGCCGCGTAAGCCGGCTGTTCGCCGATCAGTTCCCGAATCCGCTCGGCAACGCCGAGCGCGGCAGCGCCGGGGAAATCAGCTTCGGCCGGTACCAGGGTGTCGATCCAGGCACGAAAACCGGCCTCTTTTCTTGCCGCCGCAGTCGATTCGACCTTCCGCGGTTCGGCCTTGCGCGGCCACGACCACCACGCGGCAAGCACTGCGATCAGCGACGAACCGAAAACAGCCAGGAGGCGACGGCGAGTGACGGGCATGTCCGGTCTCGGAAAGAGGAAAGAGGAAAGCCAATGATCGCACGAATCGGCTCGGTCGGCCTCCCTCCCTCACCCGCGACCGGCCGCGCCGAAAAGCCGGCAGCCGAGAGGCGTGCCCTAACCGCCGTGTCGATTTTTTTTACACCTTACCCAGGCCCAGGATCGAAAATTCCCATAAATCCTTGATTTATATTCACTGGCGTATTTTTTGCTTTCCCGAAGGAGGCGTCGTCTCAATCGTCGCTTTTACCTTTCACAAGGAGACTTCCCATGCGTGATTGTGCACTCTTCAACCGCCTTTTCCGATCGGCAGTCCTGCCAGCGACGCTGCTCGCGCTGGGTCTGACCGTCGCCCAACCCGCCAGCGCCGGGGCTGCCGGAGGCTGGACACGAAATTCTCTGGTCTCCGATGTGGTGGCCGACAACGGCAACGGAACCTGGACCTACAACTACACCGTCCACAACACCAGCTTGCAGGACGATGGAAACGATTTTGAACCGTTCATCGTTGACTGGGAATTGCCCTGGTTCAGTGATGCGGGAATTACCAGCATCATGTCGCCTGCAGGCTGGGCGCATGCGATCGAGGACGTGGGCACCCCCAATCCCTTCACCGGCTGGGGTGGCGTGGCCAATTGGCAAGATCCTGCCGACCCGTGGTACGCGGGCGCTGGCAGTCCTTTCACGACAGTGTCTCAAGTCCTGCACTGGTACTGGTGTGGGGGTAGTGAGTCAGTGGCGTTCGGAGCGGCCGTGGTGGTGGATGGTTGCGACGGAAGCTTCGGCGAATCGATTGCTCCCGGTAACGAATTGTCGGGATTTTCCTTCATCGCCGATTTCGATGAGACGGCCGCACCCTACCAGGCCTCCTGGCAGTTCCTTCCTCCCAGAACGGGCGATCCGGCATTTCCCCTGGGTGGTGGAATTCCCAACTCTCCCCTGGTCGGCGCGGTGCCAGAACCTGCTGTCCTAGGACTGCTTGGCCTTGGCCTGCTGCTCCTGACGGTGCGCCGCCGCGAAACTGGCTGAGCGAAACCGGCGTCGCGGCGCACGCACGACGCGCCCGACGCCGCCTTTCCGCTTGCTGTCCAGAGGCTGTCTGTCGTGCCTGCGCAGCCGTAACGCCGGGAGGGGCGAGCGCTAAGAGGATACAATACGGCTCCATGCTTCTTTGCGCGCCCGCCGCTCCGACCGGTGATGCGTTGCCGCCCACCTGATGCCCCTCCTCCCTCAAGCCCACCTGCGCCAGCTCGCCGCCGCACGCGCATCACCACGATGCTGAGTCGCTTGCTCGTCGCGCTCCTGTGGCTGCTGCACTTCCTGCCGCTCGCGGCCCTGGCCTTCCTGGGCAGGACGCTTGGCTTGCTGCTGTTCGGCCTGGCCGGCCGGCGCCGGCACATCGTGCGGGTGAATCTGCGCCTGTGCTTCCCGGAACTCGACGAAGCGCAGCGACGGCGTCTGGCGAAGGAACATTTCAAGGTGCTCGGCCGCAGCATGCTCGAGCGCTCGCTCCTGTGGTGGGCAAGTCCGCAACGCCTGGCGCCGCTCCTGCGGGTCAGCGGCGAAGAGCACATGCGCCAGCTGCTCGACGCCGGTCAGCCGGTGCTGATGCTGACGCCGCACTTCGTCGGACTCGACGCGGGTGGTGCGGCGATCGCCATGCGCTTCGACAGCGCGAGCATCTACGCCGTGCAGTCCGACCCGATCTTCGACGGCCTCCTGCACCGCGGTCGCCTGCGCTTTGGCGATCAACTGCTGCTCTCGCGCCAGGAAAGCGTGCGCGCCAGCGTGCGCGCGATGAAGTCGGGCCGGCCGCTCTACTACCTGCCGGATATGGATTTCGGTCGCAAGGAGTCGATCTTCGTCCCCTTTTTCGGCGTCCAGACGGCGACCATCACCGGCCTGTCGCGCCTGGCGCGCCTGGCGGGCGCCACCGTCGTTCCCTGCGTGACGCGCATCCTGCCCGGCGGCGCGGGCTACGCGGTCGAGGTCGGCGAGCCCTGGTCAGACTTCCCCAGCGCCGACGTCGAGGCCGATACCCGACGCATGAACGCCTGGATCGAAGCCGCCGTACGCACCATGCCCGAGCAGTATTACTGGGTCCATCGCCGCTTCAAGACCCGCCCGCCAGGCGAGCCGCGCCCCTACTGACCTGAGCGCGACGACGGCCGGCGCCCCATAACAGGTGGAAGTGCAGCAAGCAGCACAGCGACGCGGCCCGGCTTCCGGTAGAATCGCGCCTTACCGTCTCTTCAATCTCGTCGGCTGGCTGCAAGACCGAAAGGCGAAGCCCAGGCCAAGGCCTCCTAGACATGTCAGCCTGCTTCCATGATTCATCGCCCAGCCTTGTGCAGCGACCGCTCCGCGAACCGAGAGCACACCGGCTGCACCACCACTCCTGCCAACCGCCGCTCACCTGGAGCCGAAGCGAGACCTGCCCATGATCTCCGTCGTCATCCTCATCTCCGGACGCGGCAGCAATATGGCGTCGCTGCTCGCCGCAGTCGACGCCGGTACCCTGCCGGTGCGCATCGCTGCCGTTCTCGCCAACCGCCCCGACGCGGGTGGACTCGAAACAGCGGCCGCGCACGGCGTGCCGACCGGCGTCGTTGACCACCGCCAATTCGCCAAACGCGAGGACTTCGACACGGCCATGGCGGCGGCGATCGACGCGTTCTCGCCCGAACTGGTGGTCCTCGCAGGGTTCATGCGGATTCTCGGCGAGGTCTTCGTCCGCCACTACGACGGTCGACTGATCAATATCCATCCTTCACTGCTGCCGACCTTTCCCGGGCTGCACACGCACCGGCGCGCGCTCGACGAAGGCGTCCGCCTTCACGGCTGCACGGTCCATTTCGTGACCCCCGACCTTGACCACGGCCCGATCATTGTCCAGGCTGCGGTGCCGATAATCGACGGCGACGACGAAGACACGCTCGCCGCACGGGTCCTGGCTCAGGAGCATCAGGTCTATCCACTGGCCGTGCGCTGGTTTGCCGAAGGGCGTCTGCGTCTGCAGGCCGGTCGCGTCGTCCTCGACTCGCCGCAGACCAGCAGCGGCGCGCTGATCGCACCGCAGACCTGCGCGGGGTGAATCGGCCAGCCGATGCCGATCGCCCTGCTCATCGCCGTCGCGACCTCGCTCGGTGTGCACGCCCTGCTGCTTCTCGGTCCGGAGTTCGCCTTGCCCCCTTTCCTTGCGCCTCCGCCGCTACTCGCCGAGCTCAAGCCTGCGCCGGCAATGGAAGCACCCCACGAAGCGCCGTTGAAACCCGCCGTGACGGCGGTCAGAAAACAGCCGGTGAAGCGCCGCCAAACGCGGGGCGCTCCACCACCACCCGCCACCCCCGTGTTGAACGTAAACGAGTCGCCGACGACGCTTGCCAACGCGATCCCCGAGCCCGGCGCGGGCGCCATCGGCCCGCTCGCCTTGGCGACGCCTTCGGCTGCGATCGAGCGCCTGCCTGACAGGCCTGCGGCACCCCGGCTGCCGGCACGGGGGATGATTCGCTATCGCGTCGACCGCGGCGATCAAGGCTTCATGATCGGCCAGTCTACGCATGATTGGGTGGTCGTCGACGGCGTTTACCGGATCACCGCGGTAACCGAAACCAAGGGCCTGGTGGCGCTGTTCAAGCCCTTGCGGATCGAACTCGAAAGCCGCGGAACACTGACCGCGGCTGGACTGGTTCCGGAACGTTTCAGCAGCCGCAGCAAGGGCCGCGCGACCGGCGAACAGGCCGAATTCGACTGGCCACAGATGCAGGTGCGCGTCGGCCAACGGCCGCCGCAAGCGCTGAGCGTGGGCGCCCAGGACCTGCTCTCCTTCCATTACCAGTTGGGCCTGCTGCCCGATCTGGCGAACGGTACGACGCTGTCGGTGGCCACCGGCAAGAAGTACGAGCCGTACCATTTCGAAATCGTCGGCGACGAAGACCTCGAGACCCCGGCCGGAACCTTCCGCTCGCTGCACCTGCGCGTCGCCGGTCCTTCGCCGACCGAACTGTGGCTGGCCTACGATCGTTCGCTGCTTCCGGTGAAGGTTCTGCATACCGACCACAAGGGTGCCGTTTTCGTCGAAATCGCGACGGCCATCGAATTAGGAGAGGAACCATGAGCGTGCGTCCTGCCGTCGCCCGCGTCGGCCCGGCCCGCAGTACACCGGGTCACTCAACACCGACCCGATCAACGCCGGCCCGCTTCACCCCGGCCATTTTTCATCATGCCCAGAAGCTGCTTTCCGAACTGCTGCGCTCGGATTTCGCAGCCGATCGCGTGGTTGCCGACTACTTCCGCCAGCATCGTGAACTCGGCCACGCCGACCGCGGCTTCGTCGCCGACGCGGTGTTTACCGTGCTGCGCCGCAAGCGATCCCTGTCCGCGCGCTGCGCCGGCGAGTTGACCTCGCGCCGCCTGTTGCTCGCGGCCCTGGCCTGCCTGCAGGGCATGAACCGACGCGAACTTGAAACGGTGCTCAACGAGGCCGAGAGCCACTGGCTGGCGCATGCCAAAGCCGTGCAAATCAGCGAGCTGCCAGCCGCTGTACGCCTGGATCTGCCCGACTGGCTGCATGCGCAGCTCAGCGAGCAGTTCGCCGCCGACGAAATCGAGCCGCTGGTCGCCGGACTCAATCAGCCGGCGCCCCTGGACCTGCGCGTCAATTCCCTGAAGAGCGGCCGCGAAGAGCTGCTCGAACGCCTGCGTGCCGACGGCCTGAGCGCCGAAGCCTGCCGCTATTCACCGCTCGGCATCCGCCTGGCCGGCAAGCCGGCGCTGTCCAGACATCCCTTGTTCGTCGACGGCAGTATCGAAATCCAGGACGAAGGCAGTCAGCTGCTTGGCTTTCTGCTGCAACCCAAACGCGGAGAGATGGTCGCCGACTTCTGCGCCGGAGCAGGTGGCAAGACCTTGCTGCTCGGCGCCCTGATGCGCTCGCAGGGAAGGCTCTATGCCTTCGATGTCGCCGAACACAGGCTGGCCCGCCTGAAACCCCGACTGGCTCGCTCGGGGCTGTCGAACGTCCATCCGGTACGCATCGAATCCGAGCGCGATATCAAGATTCGACGCCTGGCAGGAAAGCTTGATCGCGTCCTGGTCGACGCGCCCTGCTCCGGCCTTGGCACGCTGCGCCGCAACCCCTACCTGAAGTGGCGGCAAACGCCGGCCAGCGTCGCCGAACTGAGCGCCCAGCAGGCGGCGATTCTGGCCGCCGCCGCCAGCCTGGTGAAGACCGGCGGGCGGCTGGTCTACGCAACTTGCAGCCTGCTCGACCAGGAGAATGAGGCCATCGTGCGAGCCTTCCTGGAGCGGCACCCCGAGTTTGTCCTCTGCTCCGCCCAGGACATCCTCGCCAAACAGGATATTGCCATCGACTGCGGCGAGCAGCTACGCTTGCTGCCGCACCGTCACGGCACCGATGCCTTCTATGCGGCAGCAATGGAGCGCCGATGAACGAAACGACGAAACAGGCAGGCAACGACGCGCTCAAGCAGGTCGCCGACAGCACCGCGGCTTTTGCGCGGCTCTTTCGGGAACTCTGGCACGATTTCCAGGACCCGGGCTTCTTCTGGCAGGTCATGGCCCTGGCGATCTGCCTGCTCGTCGCCTTGGGCCTGGCACGTCACCTGCTGCGGCAGAAACACGCGCGTTCGAATGCCGATCACGGCCTTCTGCGTGCCTTCGGAACCGGCAGCCTGAAACGCATCGCTTTCCCGCTGCTGTCGCTGCTGCTGATCCTGATCGTCAGAGAGGCCTTTCGCCATTGGCAACTGGGGCCGGTCAGCGTGCTCGACCTGGCCGTACCCCTCCTGCTGTCGATGGCCCTGGTGCGCGCGGCGATCTACGTCGTGCACCACGCGTTTGCGCCAAGCAGCTTCCTCGCCACTTCCGAGCGCTTGATCGCCACCAGCATCTGGATCGGTCTGGCGCTTTATCTCACCGGACTTGCCGCGCCACTGATCCGCATCCTCGAACAGGTGAGCTTCCATGTCGGCCGGCAGAAGCTCGATTTGTGGACGCTGAGCAACGGTCTGGTAACGATTTTCGTGACCGTGCTGCTCGCGCTCTGGATTTCCGGCGTCATCGAAGCACGCCTGATGGCCAGGGAAACCCTCGACGCCAGCATCAGAGTGGTTCTCGGCCGGCTGGTCAAGGCGCTGCTGACGGTGCTCGCCCTGCTGCTCAGCCTGTCCATCGTTGGCATAGACATCACTGCCCTTTCGGTGTTCAGCGGAGCACTGGCGGTCGGCCTCGGCCTTGGCCTGCAGAAAATCGCCAGCAACTACGTCAGTGGCTTCATCATCCTGCTCGACCGCTCGATCCGCATCGGCAATGTGGTGGCCATCGATCCGCTGACCACCGGCGTGGTCACCCAGATCACCGCCCGCTATACGGTGGTTCGCACGCTGACCGGCACCGAGGTGATCATCCCCAACGAGTACCTGGTGTCGAACATCGTGCGCAATGAATCCTTCACCGATTCACGCGTACGTTTCATTCTTACGGTTCAGGTCGCCTACGGCACGGATCTCGACATCGCCATGCGCCTGATGCACGAAGCGGCGCTGGCCAATCAAAGAGTGCTCGCCGAACCGACACCGCAGGTTCTGTTGATGGCTTTCGCCGAGAGCGGCATCAATCTCGACTTGAATTTCTGGATTTCCGATCCCCAGAACGGCACCGGCAGTATCCGCTCGGCGATCAACCTGTCCATCTGGCGGTCGTTTCGCGAGCACGGTATCCAGATTCCCTTCCCGCAACGCGAGGTGCGGCTGATTGGCGGCTCTCCGGCAGCGGCGGCGCCTGTCGCGCCGAGCGCCACCGACCACGCCTGACGACCGAGGCGCACGAGCGGAGGGACGGTCGGAGAATTTCGCGTCAACGACGCTTGCGGCGGCTGCACTGCCAGCAACGTGCGCCGTACCAGACCGCGGTACCGCCGGCGGCGATCAGCAATGCCTTGAGCAGCTCCATTTCGCCAGCGCTGAGCACATCCCAGGCGACGATCCCGACGAAAATGCCGACGCCTTCGGAAATCGGGACAGATGCCGGGGGCTCAGCCAAGACGTTCAGTGACCGGCTGGCGCGTGCTGCCGCGTCGCGCCGCAGTCAGCCGTAAATAGATCGCCCTCGACAGCGAGCTGGCACGCGCAAGCGGCTTCGCATACGAAGAAATGTTGGCGTGTGGCGGCAAAGAACTGCTCGCAGCTGAGTCTGTTTTCGTTCATTTTGGTCTTCCTTGGTCGCGATTTAGGAGCAGCCGCCGATGATAGTGATGCGCAGCCGGCTCGTCTGCAGTCATTGCGTCAGCTTTCGGTGACTCTTTGTGACAGCGGCCAGGCGAGCGTGAAACGGGCGCCGCCAAGCGGCGACTCCGCGGCGCTGGCATGACCGCGATGTTGCTCCATGACCAACTGCACGATCGCCAGTCCGAGACCGTAACCACCGGTCGACCGATCGCGCGACCGGTCGAGGCGGGTGAAGGGCGAGAAAACCCTTTCGCGCTCGTCCGCCGGGATGCCGATTCCGTCGTCGTCGACATGCACCAGGATTTGCTCGCCGTCGACCTGCGCGCTGACCCTGATCTTGCCTTGCGCATACTTCATGGCGTTGCGCAGCAGATTGGTCATCGCGTGCGGCATCGTCCGGCGGTCAAGCTCGACGTAGAGCATCGATGGCAAGCTCGCGGTATCGACCTGCAGATCGAGCGTGCCTTCCAGCAAGCGGCTGGCCGCCACCTGCTCGTCAAGCCATGCCGCCAGGTCGACGGCGGTGAGCTGCAGATCAGGTTGCTCACGGCCGAAGCGCGCGTAGGTCAGACTGGCGTCGATCAAGCCGTCGAGCTCGTCGAGATCGGCTTCCATCAAGCGCCACAGGCGCTCACGATCGGCCGGCACTTCGGAAGCGGCCAGCATCTCGAGGGCAAAACGGAGACGCGCGATGGGCGTGCGCAACTCGTGCGAAATGGCGCTCGACAATTCCTTCTGCGTGGCAATCAGCCGCTGGATGCGTTCGGCCATGCCGTTGAGCGTCTCGGCCAGCGGTCCGAAAGCGCTGCTGCGCATGGTCGGTGCGCGCGCTTCGAAAAGTCCCTCGCCGAGCGCGCGTGCGGTCTGGCGCATGGCCTCGAGATCTCGCCAAACGGGATGCACCCACAGCCAGACGACGATCGCCAGGCAGACGCCGATCAGGCTCCAGGTGAGCAGGCTGATGCGCAGGTCGAGCGGCATGCCGCGGTGGTACTCGGGGTTGCGATCCGGCGAGATCGGACCGACGACGAGGACCTGCGAGGTCTGCTTGAGCCGATGATAGAGCACGTCGCCCTGGGCATCGATCGCCAACTCGCCGTTGTCGAGTTTCACCGCCTGCTTCGGCGGCAGATGCAGAGTCCAGCGCTCGACGATATCGAGCCGGTAGGCAAACTTCTGATCGAGGGCGGCAATCGCCTGTGGCCATTTCGAACGCGGTTTGCGGAACAGCTCGTCCTCGATCAGAACAATGGTGCCGTGCATGAAGCGGCTGGTGTAATCGTCGGTAATGCCCTTGACCGCCGTCGAAATGACGAAGTCGGCGAAGATGGCAATGGCCACGAAAGAACCCATGACCAGCAGGTAGAAGTTGAAGAATAGCCGCGACAGGCTGTAGCGCTCGCGCCAGGGCGCTGGCGTGTACGGCGCGAGGATCGACAGCAGTTTGCTGCTATTGCCAATCATGCTTGCTGAACAGGTAGCCCTTGCCGCGAACGGTCTTGATCCGCGTCGGGTTCTCGGGGTCGTCACCGAGCTTGCGGCGCAAGCGCGAAATCCGCGCGTCGATGGAACGGTCGAGACCGTCAAATCCGATGCCACGCAGTTCCTGCAGCAAGTCGTCGCGCGACAGGACGCTGCCGGCGTGGCGGGCAAGCAGCCACAGCAGATCGAACTCGGCGGTGGTCAGATCGATGCAGTCCGCCCCCAGGCAGGCGGTACGCGTCGCCTGGCTGATATGAAAGCTGCCAAAGGCCAGTTCGGCCGGCCTGCTCGCTTCGGCACGCGCCTCGGCAGCGCCCGCCCCGACCGGCGAACGGCGTAACAGGGCCTTGATCCTGGCCAGCAAAAGACGCGGCTGAACCGGCTTGGCGATGTAGTCGTCGGCGCCCAGTTCGAGGCCGAGGATCTGATCGAAATCTTCATCACGTGCGGTCAGCATCAGGATCACGCCGTGGTAGCGAGCCCGCACGGCCCGGCAGATCTCGAAACCATCCTTGCCCGGCAGCATGACATCGAGAATCACCAGATCGGGCCGCTCAGCAAGGATACGTGCCTCGGCAGCCTTGCCATCTCCCTCGATGAGAACCTCGAGATCGTTCTTGCGCAGATACTCGGCGGTGAGTTCCGCGAGGCGCTGATCGTCCTCGACCAAAAGGATTCGTGTCTTCATGCCGCAATGATAGCGGGTTGTCGGTGTCGAAGAAATCGGCACCGGCTCGGCATCGCAACAGCCGGCAGAGAGCGGCCAGTCGTGCCCGGCGCAGGACGCCTTGCGGCAGCTACGCGCCGGTTTTGCTCAGCGCACTTATTGCCTTACAATTGCAGGTTCGTTCCTTCGAGGGTGTTCAATGTACGCTGGAATCGTCGACTGGCCTTGGTGGGCCTACGTGCTGGCAACGCTGGCTTTGACCCACGTGACCATCGCCTCGGTGACCATCTTCCTGCACCGCCATCAGGCGCATCGCGCACTGGATCTGCATCCGCTGGTGGCACATTTCTTCCGTTGCTGGCTGTGGCTGACCACCGGCATGGTGACCAAGGAGTGGGCGGCGATCCACCGCAAACACCATGGCAAATGCGAAACCGCCGAGGACCCGCACAGTCCCCAGGTATATGGCATCCATCGCGTCCTCTGGACAGGCGTCTTTCTGTACGTCAAGGAGGCCCGAAATACAGAGACCCTGACGCGCTACGGTCATGGAACACCCGACGACTGGCTCGAGAATCACCTCTACTCACCGTGGCACAAACTCGGTGTGGTGGTCATGCTGGCCATCGACATCGCCGTCTTCGGCGTTTTGGCCGGGCCGCTGATCTGGGCCGTGCAAGTGGCCTGGATTCCCTTCTGGGCGGCCGGCGTGATCAACGGCCTCGGCCATTTCTGGGGCTATCGCAATTTCAGCACCGAGGACGCCAGCACCAACCTCTCGCCCTTGGGCATTCTGATCGGCGGTGAGGAGCTGCATAACAATCACCACGCGTTTCCAACCTCGGCCAAGCTGTCGAATCGCTGGTACGAATTCGACATCGGCTGGCTGTATATCAGCATCCTCGCCGCGCTGGGCTTGGCCCAGGTCAAGAAGGTGGCACCGAAACCTCGTCTGGGAAACTTGCGGCCGGTGGTGGACCTCGACACCTTGCAGGCGGTGATCACCAACCGCTACGACGTCCTCTCGCGCTACACCCAGTCGCTGAAGCAGGTCTATCGCGAGGAAATCGGCAGGCGCCAAGACGGCAGTCGCTTCAAGGGCCTGAAGCCCTGGCTGGCCGAGCATGCCGGTGACGTGCCTCAGGAATTGCGCGGACGGCTGGAGTTGCTGCGCGGCGAAAGCCGTGCGCTGAGGACCCTCTACGCCATGCGCCAGGAGCTGGTGGCGATCTGGGAACGGTCGAACGCTTCTCGCGAGCATCTGCTCAAGACCCTGCAGGACTGGTGCGAACGCGCCGAGAACTCGGGAGTCCGCCAATTGCAGGAACTGTCGATGCGCCTGCGCAGCTACGTGCCGGCCTGAGCCAAGAGCCCGATGCGTCTCTCGCTGCGGGCCTGTTTCGCGGTACTGGCCCTGTTTGCCGTCGGCCTGACCGGCACCGGACTGCTGATCGGCGAGCTGCTGAAGCTGCAACCCTGCCCCTTGTGCATCTTCCAGCGCCTGCTCTATCTGCTGATCGCCGGCTTTGCCCTGTGTGGCGTGCTGCTTCCCGGCTGGTGGCGCGCCTGGGGAGTCCTGATCGGCTTGACCGCAACCGGCGGACTGGGCACGGCTGCCTATCAGACCTGGCTACAGTTGAATCCCGACAGCAGCCTGGCCTGCGGCTTTGGCGAGCCGACCGTCATCGAGCAGATCGTCAACTGGTTTGGCATGCGCTGGCCGGACCTCTTCCTGGCCACCGGCTTCTGTTCGAGCAAGGACTGGGTTTTTCTCGGCCTGTCGATGGCCAACTGGTCGATCGTCTGCTTCCTGGCTTTCATGGTCGCCGCCGCGCAGCTCGTCGCCAAGGGCCAACGGCCCTGAGAAACCCCTGAGCGCGCCGTAACGCCGACACTCCGCGGTCCCCAGCGGCCAGCCGCTCGTTCTCGTTCAGGAGCGGCCGGTGCTGCCGAAGCCGCCTTCGCCGCGCGAACTGGCGGCAAAATCCTCGACGACGTTGAAGGCCACCCGCAAGACCGGGACCACCACCAGTTGCGCCAGGCGCTCGAGCGGTTGCAGGGTGAATGCTTCGCGGCCACGGTTCCAGGTCGACACCATCAACTCGCCCTGATAATCGGAATCGATCAAGCCGACCAGATTGCCAAGGACGATACCGTGCTTGTGACCAAGCCCCGAGCGCGGCAGGATCATTGCGGCCAGACCGGGGTCGGCCAGATGAATCGCCATTCCGGTCGGAATCAGCACCGTTTCGCCCGGCTTGATCTCCAGCGGGGCGGCGATACAGGCGCGCAGATCCAGCCCGGCCGAACCGCCGCTGGCGTATTGCGGCGGCCTATCGCCCAGCCGCGGGTCGAGCAGTTTGACATCGACCGACAGCTCAACCACTGCGTTCATCGTCCTCTTTCTCCAGGAGCCGCGCGATGCGCGCCACGAGCTGCCGCGCCAGATCGATTTTCGGCGCCGGCACGAGCGGATGCTGGCCGTCATCGTCGAACAGAATCAGCGTATTGCGGTCACCGGCGAAACCGTCCTGAATCAGGTTGCCGACGATCAACGGGATGTTCTTGCTGCGCCGCTTGCTTTCCGCGTACTCGGGAAGATTCTCGCTTTCGGCGGCAAAGCCCACGCACAATGGCGCCTTCGGCAACGCCGCGACTTCGCCGAGAATGTCCGGATTGGCGACCAGCTCGACGGTCGGTGGCGAGGCCAGCAGACGCTTCTTGATCTTCTGCCCGACGACCTGCGCCGGCCGGTAGTCGGCGACGGCCGCCACGGCGATGAACACATCGTTCTCGGCGACCTGGTCATGAACCGCTGCGTGCATCTGCAAGGCGCTGGTCACCGAAACACGCCTGACTCCCGCCGGACAAGGCAGAGCGACCGGGCCGGAAACCAGGGTCACCTGAGCGCCCGCCTCGTGCGCCGCGCGGCTGATCGCATAGCCCATCTTGCCGCTCGACAGGTTGGTGATGCCGCGCACCGGATCGATGGCTTCGAAGGTCGGGCCGGCGGTGAGCAGCACGCGCCTGCCGGCCAGCAGCTTCGGCTGACAGTGCGCGACCAGTGCGTCACGGATCTCTTCCGCCTCCAGCATTCGCCCGGGTCCGGTTTCGCCACAGGCCTGGTCGCCGCTGCCCGGACCGATGATGAGCACGCCGTCGCCGCGCAGGGTGGCGATGTTACGCACCGTGGCCGGGTTTTCCCACATCTGCCGATTCATCGCCGGCGCCACCAGCAAGGGGCAGTCGCGCGCCAGCGCCAACGTCGTCAGCAGATCGTCGGCCAGGCCATTGGCCAGCTTGGCGAGGAAATCGGCTGACGCGGGGGCGACCAGCAGCAGGTCGGCGGCCCGCGAGAGATCGATGTGCGCCATGTTGTTGGCCACCCGCGCATCCCATTGGTCGGTAAACACCGGCTGGCCGGAAAGCGCCTGGAAGGTGACCGGGGTGACGAAATGCGTCGCAGCGTCGCTCATCACCACCTGTACGCTGGCGCCCTCCTTGACCAGCAGGCGGACCAGCTCGGCCGCCTTGTAGGCGGCAATGCCGCCGCTGACGCCGAGGACGATGCGTTTTCTCGCGAGTTCCATGCGCTTTGCTCTTGATCTCTTGATGTGAGAGTCGCGCAAGCGACTCACGAAACTCCCGTCTCCCCTCGCGGGGTGAGGCGGGGAATTCAGGGAGCATGCTCCCTGCCCGACGAACGATTCCGGCATGCAAGCCGG
>LBIU01000150.1 GCA_000987445.1 Candidatus Accumulibacter adiacens
GTGTCTTCCGGGGCCTGGGTGTCGAACAGCACCCGCGCGCTGGCCTCCACGGTCCTGCCGGTGGCCGCATCCTCGCTGGCCTGCACGGTGTAGGAGATGAAGCCAGCGCCCTTGCCGAGGGCATCGTTGGGTGCGAGCAAGCCCCTGGTGGTGTCCTGCAGGACCTCGCCGGTGAGGGGGTCGATGGCCTGGATCAGCCACGAGGCGGTGGCCGGGTCCTGGTGCAGGTCGATGCCGGCCGCGACGCGCAGAATGAAGCCGCGCGTGGCAGTGAAGTCGAAGTCGCCCTGGTAGAGGGAGCGGCCCGCGGGAATGTCGACAGTGATGTCACCGATCCGGATGTCGCCCAGTCGGAAGCTGCGCGCGTCCAGGTCGGGATCCAGTTGACTGACCACCCGCAGCTCATTGACATGGCGTGACGAAGCGCTGCTGTTCTCGAAGCCGACGGTATAGGGCAGTTCCTGGCCCACCGGCAGCCAGCCTTCGCTGTCGATGGTCTGGGGTCCGGTGATGGAGACCAGCCGCCCGGTGCCGGTCTCACCGTCGAGGTACTGGCTGAAGTCGAGAGCGGCGAACGCGTCACCACCCACCGCCGCCGGGCCGCTGCTGAGGAATTCGGCGGGGATGCCACCGCCGCGGTCATCGAAGGGCATCCAAGGCACGTAGATGCGGAAGGCCTCGAAGTGGGTCGACCGCGACAGGCCCAGGTCGTAGTCGTGAAACTCGGGGATGGCCGGCACCGGCACTTCGCCGATGGGTACCCCATCGCATTCGCGCGGCTCCCAGTACGCGATCTCGGCCATGCGCTCCTGCTGGTGGCCATAGAGCGTGCGTACCTGGTCGAAGAAGCCGAGCAGGTCGCCGTCGCTGCGCACCTCATCGCCGGCCGGGCCGAACAGGATGCCCGAGGCGATGACCGTCATCAGGCTGACGATGTGCTGCTGCTCGCGGATGGGCGGCGTCTCGCCGTCGGGCCGCAACAGCTGGGCATCTTCCAGGGCAGCCAGATAGAGGTCCACCCAGGTCTGCTCGTCCGCTGCCAGGGCCAGCAACGGCCCGGGTGCGGCGTCGGACGCCAGGAGAGCGCTGCGCAGGTCACGCGCCTGCTGACTCTGGAATGCCAGGTACTCGTCACGGGTCAGGGTGGTGGCCGAGGCATAGACGTGGGCGCTGAACGGGATCATCGGGATCACGCACTTGCTCGGTACCGCCTGGTTGCTGTTGTACAGGTCCATGAAGTCCAGCTCGCCCAGCGCCGCGCCCAGACCCGGCTGCGCGTCTTCCGCCTTCTGCCTCACTGCCTCCCACCAGCCGCCCAGGCCTTCCGGGCCGTCGGCCAGCAGCTCGTCCAGGTCCGGGTAGAAGGTGGCCATCCGGGCGCGGAAGGCCTCGAAGGCCCGGTCGTGCAGTTCCTTCAGACCGGGATAGGTGCTGAGGTTGAAGCTGAAGCCGGCGAAGCCGTTGGCTGCTTCGTCGTACAGGAAGCCGGAGGTGAACAGCTGGCCGACGGTGTTGGTGATCGATTCCATGTTCACCCAGGGCACGGCCTCGTTGGCCGAATCGGCGGCGCCCTCCGGAGTGCCGCGCACATTGCCGTAGAACTCCAGGAAGGGCAGGCCGTAGACGCCCGGATTCAATAGCAGTTGCGGCGTACCCACCTCGAAGTAGGTATAGGGGGCGTCCAGGTTGGCGAGGTTCTGCAAGGCCACGGAATAGGTGGCCTGATCGCCGGCCAGGATGACCCGTGGACCGCCGATTCCGATGCTCAGCTCGGGCTCGATCACCCGTTCCACCAGGAAGCGGTAGGGCACGATGGCGCTATCGCCGCTGGGGTTGATCACCTTCAGGTCGTAGAGGCCGTGGGGCGCACCGGTGAAGTCGAAGCTGGCGATGATCTTGCTGCTGTCGGCCACACGACAATCCAGTGGTTCGTATTCGGCGATTCCCGGGCGCACCAGCTTGACGATGGCGTTCTCATCAAACCGGGCGCCGCGGATGGTGGTGGTGACGTGCCGGCTGTCGCCGCCGGTGTCGGTATGCACGTCGGTGATCACCAGGGGTAGTAGCTCGGCCAGGAGAGTGACATCGGCGCCTTCGGTGGGGGCGCTGAAATTGCGTACCAGCAGGTAATAGGTGCCCGGCTTGGTGGACGGCACCAGTGCGGTCAGATCGCTGGACAGAGGGCCGCTGTAGGTGGCGTCGAAGACCGCCGAGCTGGGCACCCGATCGTGACGCAGGAAGATCTCGTTGGCGCTCCTGTCGTCGCCGGCCTGCAAACTGATGCGCAGGGTCTGGTCCTGGGGCATGGTGATGAAGTAGAGCTTCTCCTGGCCGGCGGCGAGCCGCGTGCTCAGCGGCGCGCCGATCACCAGTTCGTCCACCGTGACCTCCAGGGTGCTGGACGACGCGGTGCGATTGTTGGCCTCGTTCGCCGCCTCGAAAACCTGGTTGTAGATGTCGGTGCGCACGATGACCCGGTATTGCCCCGGCGTCGCGGCGGGCATCAGGGTGTCCAGGGACAGGGAGTACTCCTCGCCGGCCTGCAGAGTGCCGCTGAACGCGGCCCGGCCCAGCGGACGATCGTCGATGTCCCATACGGCGTCGTCGGACAGGAACAGGGAGTCGGTCCAGGTGCCGGTCGCGGCGACCTGCTCGGCCACCGGCAACTGGTCGGTGTTGTTCTTGACCGTCCACTCCAGGTGGATGGGCTCACCGGAGCGGGTGTCGCTGGGTAGCGTGATGCCGGTGACCACCAGATCGGTGGGGGGAGGCAGCTCGATGACCATCGGCGGCTGGGAGTAACGGTCGTTGTTGCGCTCGTTGGCCTCGTAGACGCTACCGGAGGAACTGTAACGGGTCGGGTCGGTGACCACGAACACGTAGTAGGCCTCGTTGACCAGATCCGTGGGCAGCGTGTAGCTGCGGCTCAAGGTGTAGGAGTCGTCCGCCGCCAGGCCGCCGGCATGGGGAATGCTGGCGATATAGCGGTCGGCGCGGGTATCCAGGAAGTCGTCGCGGGACAGGTAAATGAGGTCGTCCCAGTCGGATTGCTGAAAAGGCGTCGTGCCACCCTTGTTGGTGACCGTGTAGCTGAGCTCGAAACTCTGGCCGCGCACCGCCTGCTCGGACGCGGACAGGGCGGTCACCTGCAGGTCCGGCGCGTTGTAGGGCACCACGTTGATGGCGGCGACGGCAAGGTTGTTGCCCTCGCCCTGGAATTCGCGCACCCGATCCCCCAGGAAGCGCAGGCCCGGCAGGCGCGGCGAAATGCTGCTCTTGATCGATGGGTACTGAGCGACGCCGGTGTCGGCATAGGCCAGGATGTGGAAATCACCCTGGATCTCGAAAGGCAGCGTGACTTTCACCGTCGCGGTGTACGCCTCGCCCGCCTTGAGCACGCCGCTGCGTGCGTACTCGGCAAGCACGGGCCTGGCAGGGTTGCGTTCGTCCCTGAGCAGGACGTCCCGGTCGTCCAGGGACGGGTCGAGAGACAGATAGACGCGGTCGACCCAGCTCGCCTCCCGGGTGTCCCGGTCCCCCAGGTTGGTGACCGTGAAGCTGACGTCCACCGTCTCGCCGGCGCTGACGGTGTCCGGCACCACCAGGTCGGTTACCTGCAGGTCGGGCTCGCGGTAGATGACCGGCAAAGCCGCCTGACCCATGTTGTTCAGTGCGTACTCGTAGGCTCTGCTGTAATAGGTCCCGCCGCCATGCACGGGCCACGGCAGTGTGCCGGGAATGGGGTCGTAACCCAGCGAAGGCGGAGCGGCGTTGGTAAACACATAGAGGTAGTAGTCCCCTTCGATGCCCGCGGGCAGGGTGACTGCCACCTCCCGCTCATAGCTCCCGCCGGCGGCGAGCGGGCCGGTGTTGGGCTGGGTGACGGTCGCCAGCAGGGTGACCCGGCCTGGATCGGCGATAAAGCTGGGGTCCATGGACAGGTAGATCTTGTCCGTCCAGTACTCGGTGCTGGGCCAGAGGGCATGCTCGCTGTCGTTGGTGACGGTATAGCGGACGCTGGTCTTCTCGCCGGAAAAGGCGACGTGGGCCGGACTAACGGCGGTCACCTTGAGGTCGGGAACGCGGTCCCGGACATCCGTGCTGGTGCTGCCCTGATTGTTGCTCAGGTCCAGGTCGGCGGGGCTGAGCCGGTCTACATCGAGCCTGACGTGCAGGAACTGGCCCTTGGCCGATGGCTGCA
>LBIU01000151.1 GCA_000987445.1 Candidatus Accumulibacter adiacens
ATTTCACCGGTGGCATAGCCGGTCGCCTGGTCGTGTGGGTAGTCCTTGGCCAGCGCTGCCTTGAGCTCGGGCGAGAGCGAATCAGCCGGGCCGTGGCAGGTCTGGCATACCTCGACGACGGGCAGCGCTTTCATGTAGCGGAACTGGCGCTGCCCGTTGCTGGCGATGACGATCTCGCCCACTTCCAACTGCTGCGGCTTGGCACCGTTGGCGACCTGAATGTTGAACTCCGCCAACTGTCGCGCTTCCCAGGCGTCAGGGATGCCGGTGGTCGCATTGCGCGCCCTCAGGCTGACGCGGTGTATCGCCCAGCCGGTCTGGCGCCGCATGTCCTGCAACAGTTGCGGCGCTTTCTCCTTGCACACCGCAATGGCGGCAACGGGTCCCTGTTCCTGCACTGCCGTTTGCATCGCCTGCACCACTTTTGGCAAGACCGGCAGTGCGGTCTTGCGCGTGTCGGCCATTAGTGCAGTGGTATCCTGCGCGTGGACGACCTGCAGGGCAGCGCTGAGCGAAAGGGCGAGGACGGTTGTGGAGGGGATCTTCATGACGGCTCCCGATTTACTATAAGGAAAGTCTAATATACCATGTTCGGCCTGCGTCGGCTATGCATGCTGACGTTCCTCTGTGGCCGCGCCTTGATCCCTGGCGACGCGGCCCTCCATCCACTGTTCTCCGTCGCGGCGCGCCCCAGTGTGAGTCTGCCATGCACCGTCAGGGTGCGTCGATGGGCGCCTTGCGCAGCGTTCGCTGCCCTCACCGCCTGTTTGCTGCGTGGCGACGGCCCGCCGATAAGCGGTTTTGCGTTGGCATGGTTTCTGCTTGTTAATCCCTAACCCACTCTGGCGGTGAGCCTCATGAATGCAGATTTCTACAACGAGATGTACGATTCGGCCGGCAAGTTGCGACCCCATTACGAGGGTTTCGCGGCCTGGCTGGCCGCGACATCGCCAGCGCGCCTGGCGAGCAAACAGGCCGAGGCCGACACGGCGTTTCATCGCCTTGGCATCACTTTCGCTGTCTATGGCGAAAAGTCCGGTACCGAGCGCCTGATACCCTTTGACATCATCCCGCGCATCATCCCGGCGGCGGAATGGACGGCATTGCAGGCGGGATTGTGGCAGCGGGTCAAGGCTCTGAATGCCTTCCTGCACGACATCTACCATGACCAGGAGATTCTCGCCGCCGGACACATTCCGTCCGAGCAGGTGCTGAACAATGCCCAGTTCCGGCGCGAGATGATCGGTGTCGACCTGCCGGCAGGAATCTACGCGCACATCGCTGGCGTCGATATAGTGCGCGCCGGGGCGGGTGAGTCCTATGTCCTCGAAGACAACCTGCGGGTGCCATCCGGCGTGTCGTATATGCTCGAAGACCGCAAGATGATGATGCGCCTCTTTCCAGAGCTGTTTTCACGGCACATGGTTGCTCCGGTACAGCACTATCCCGACATGCTGCTGGAAAACCTGCGCACTGTGGCGCCGAACGGGGTGACCGATCCGACGGTGGTGGTGTTGACCCCCGGCGCGTATAACAGCGCCTACTTCGAACACAGTTTCCTGGCGCAGCAGATGGGAGTCGAGCTCGTCGAGGGGCGAGATCTCTTTGTCAAGGAGCGGGCGGTGTTCATGCGCACCACGCAGGGCCCGCAACGGGTCGACGTGATCTACCGCCGCATCGATGACGACTTCCTTGACCCGCTGGCGTTCAACAAGGACTCGATGCTCGGCGTGCCGGGTCTGCTCGGCGCCTATCAGGCGGGCAACGTGAATCTGGCCAACGCCATCGGCACGGGCGTCGCCGACGACAAGTCGATTTACCCCTACGTACCCGAGATGATCCGCTTCTATCTCGGCGAGGAGCCGACCCTGCACAACGTGCCTACCTGGATGCTGCGCAAGCCCGACGACCTCAAGTACGTGCTGGCGCACTTGCCTGAACTGGTGGTCAAGGAAGTGCATGGCGCCGGCGGCTACGGAATGCTGGTCGGGCCGGCGTCGAGCAAGGCCGAGATCGAGAATTTCCGCGCGCGCATTGTGGCCGCGCCAGAGAAATACATTGCCCAGCCGACGCTGGCCTTGTCCAATTGCCCAACCTTCGTCGAGTCGGGCATCGCGCCGCGCCATCTCGACCTGCGTCCCTTTGTGCTGTCCGGAACAAGTATCGGCATGGTCCCTGGCGGTCTCACCCGGGTCGCGCTGCGCGAGGGTTCGCTGGTGGTTAACTCGTCGCAGGGTGGCGGTACCAAGGACACCTGGGTCCTGGAGAACTGAGATGGATGGAGAATCGAGATGCTGAGCCGCACCGCTGATCACCTCTACTGGATGGCGCGTTGCACCGAGCGCGCCGAGAATATGGCTCGTTTGCTCGATGCCTCGTACCAGATGTCGATGGTGCCGCAACCGCTTGCCGTGCAGAACGAGACCTGGCGCGCGATCCTTGCCTTGAACAGCCAGGAAGAGGCTTTTGCGCAGGCCTACGACGCAGTCACTGCCGAGAACGTTCTGCGCTATACCGTCGTTGATGCCGCCAACCCCTCATCGATCTACAGTTGCCTGTGCGCTGCGCGCGAGAACGCGCACGCCGTTCGCGGTACGCTGACTGCCGAAATGTGGGAAACCGTCAATGCGACCTGGATTGAGCTTCGTCAGCAAGACGTCGATCAGATTTTGGCGCGTGGCGTCAGTGAGTTTTTCGAATGGGTCAAGCTGCGTTCGGCGCTCACCCG
>LBIU01000016.1 GCA_000987445.1 Candidatus Accumulibacter adiacens
AGCCTGATGACCATCCCGCCCGCCCGCCCAATCCGGCCAGCCCGAACCCAACGAGACGGGGACCGGCGCTGCGCTTCACTCGGAGTAAAACGGCATGAGCACAGACGAACTCGCCCTACTGAGACGACAGCTCGAACGGGAGCGCGCAGCCCGCAAGCAGGCCGAAGCGTTGCTCGACGAGAAGCTAAGCGAACTGACGATTGCCAAGCAACGATTCAGCGAGGGAAAGCTGGCTGAAACAGCGATCGCCGAGTCGCGAGAACTACTCCTCAAGATCATCGATACGGTGCCCGCTCGCGTCTTCTGGAAGGACCCCGATTTACGCTTTCTTGGTTGCAACACGGCCTTCGCCAAGGACGCCGGGATGTCGAGTCGTGACGACATGATCGGCAAGGACGACTATCAGATGGTGTGGGCCGAACAGGCCGACTTCTATCGCGCGGACGACCGGGAAGTCATGGCCTCGGGAACACCCCGACTGCACTTTGAGGAACAGCAAACCACGGCCAGCGGTGAGACAGTCTGGTTGCGGACGTCCAAGATCCCCCTGGTCAACGACGCCAATGAAACCTTCGGTGTGCTGGGGGTGTACGAGGACATCACCGAATACCGCCGAATCGAAGCCGATAATCGGGTCCATGTCGCCGAGCTGACGGCCCTCAATGGCATGCTCATCGAAGCGCAGAACCAGATGCTCCGATCGGTAAAAATGGCTTCCGTCGGTCGGCTGGCCGCCGGCCTGGCGCACGAGATTGACAACCCCTTTGCATTCATCAGCTCCAACCTGGAAGCGCTCAAGGGGCAGGTGACGGATCTGTTGAGCGTCCTGGAAGCTTACGAGAAGGCTGAGCCGGCACTCGCCGGACATGCGGATTTCCTGACTGCCATCGAGCAGGCGAAATCGACGATGAATTTTTCCTTCGTGCAGCGAGACATCCTCAACCTGATCAGCGAATCCCTCGACGGGGTGCAACGCGCCAAGAAAATCGTCGCCACCCTCAAGGACTTCTCGCGAGTGGATACCGCCGAGTGGCAGCTTGCGAACCTTGAGAAAGGTCTGGAGAGCACACTCAACATCGTCTGGAGCGAAATCAAGTACAAGGCCAAAATCAAGAAGGACTATGCCGGCATCCCCGAAATTGAGTGCCTCGCCCCACAACTCAATCAGGTTTTCCTCAACCTCGTGGTCAATGCGGCGCAAGCCATCGACGAACGCGGTGTCATCATCCTGCGTACCGGCTTCGACGAGCATGAAGTCTGGGTTGAAGTCGGCGATACCGGCAAGGGCATCGAGTCCGAAGACCTAGAGAGGATTTTTGAGCCCTTCTTCACCACCAAGCCGACGGGCAAAGGAACCGGCCTCGGCCTGTCGCTGGCCAACAACATTGTCCGCCGCCATGGCGGGCGGCTCGAGGCGCGCAGCAAACCTGGCAAGGGAAGCGTGTTTCGCATCACCTTGCCGCGCCACCGATTGATGAACAAGGACGAGTCCTGAAGCTGCCGCCCACAAGCGCTGCGCACGCGCTCCCCTTTCTGCCCTCGCCTCCACCGGCCTGATGGACACCAGCCTGATCGCCACCTACGTTTTTCTCGCCATCGCGGCTTTCAGCGCCGGTGCGATAAACTCGGTCGCCGGTGGCGGCACCTTCCTGTCGTTTCCGGCGCTGCTCGCTGCCGGCGTCCCGCCGGTGACGGCCAATGCCAGCAACGCGGTTGCCCTCTGGCCAGGCAGCCTGGCCGCCGCGTGGGCCTTCCGTAGCGAACTGATGCGCTTTCGCAAAGCGCTGCCGCTGCTGACACTGCTTGCCTTCCTTGGTGGCGTCGCCGGTGGCCTCTTGCTGCTCGCCACGTCGAATGCTGCCTTCGCGAACCTGATTCCCTGGCTGCTACTCATGGCCACGGTGCTGTTCGCGTTCAGCACCCACCTCTCGGCCCTCGTCATCCGCCTGCGCAAACCCGCCGCTGAAGCCGACGCTGGCCCGGGCAAGCGGCAAGTCGGCGGCGGCGGTTTACTGTGTCAACTCGTGGTCTCGATATACGGTGGCTTCTTTGGCGCCGGCATGGGTATCCTGATGCTCGCCGCGTTGGCGATCCAGGGCTTCGACGACGTGCACGAGATCAATGCACTAAAGAACTGGCTCTCGGCAGTGATCTACTCCGTTGCGGTGGTCACCTTCGTCCTTGCCGACGCTGTTTCCTGGCCTCACACCACGGTGATGGTGGTCACCGGCACCCTTGGCGGCTACTTGGGTGGCCGCATCGCACGCCGCATTCCCGCCCGCTGGTTGCGCCGTTCCATTGTCGCGCTCGGTAGCCTGCTGACCCTGGCGTATTTCTATAAGAGCGGGCTGAATTGATGTGCAAGTCGCGCAGGCGACTCACCACGCGCCCGCCCCTCGCTTGACCGGACCCACACATGGCCGATCGCCTTGGCGTCAAAGCCGTCGCCAGACTCCCGATCCTTGACTACGTTCAGGTGCGCGATCGGCTATGCACCGGCGACATCGTCTTTTGCTCAGGTACCTACGTCTTCTCGAAGGCCATCCGGTGGTTCACCCGGTCCGTCTGGAGCCATGTCGGGATCATCTATCGCGACGACAACCTGCAACGCATCTTCGTTCTCGAGAGTGAAACCGCCATCGGCGTTCGCCTCGTTCCCCTGTCCAAGTATCTGCGCGATTACCATGGCCGCAACAAGCCCTACAAAGGACGTATCGTGATCACCCGGGTGACCCCCGCGCCGGATGACGAGAAGCTGAAGACGGCAATCAGCTTCGGCATCGACGAACTCACCAGACCCTACGACAACTGGGAGATCTGCCGCATCGCGATGCGGATTCTCTTCAGGCGAGGTCGCAAGCACCGAGATCGCAAGTACATCTGCTCGGAACTGGTCTGCGAGGCATTTCGCAAGGCAGAAGTCTCTTTCAAGTTCCACCGCAACTCGATCAGCCCAGACGATATCTGGAACGATGAGCGCGTGCTGATGCAGTTCCGTATCATGTGACGGTGCTCGTTCCACTCACCCTTCCCCCTGACCCCATTCTCCCGAAAGAAAGTCATGATCGACCAGACCGTCGCCGACTTCAGCCTGCCGGCTACCGGCGGCCAGACCTTTACGCTGTCTGCCTGCCAGGGCAGCACCGTCGTACTCTACTTCTACCCCAAGGACAGCACTCCGGGGTGCACCAGCGAGGCGCAGCAATTCCGCGAGCTTCACCCGTTGTTCGTCGCGGCCGGCGCCATCGTCGCCGGCGTCTCGCGTGACAGTATTCGCTCGCACGAGCGCTTCAAGGCCAAGCAAGAGTTGCCGTTCGCCCTGATTTCCGACGTGCACGAATTGCTGTGCATGCGCTTCTCGGTGATCAAGATGAAATCGATGTACGGAAAACAGGGCCGCGGTATCGAACGCAGCACTTTTGTCATCGATCGCAATGGCGTGCTGCGGCACGAATGGCGCGGTCTGAAAGTCGCCGGCCATGCCCAGCAGGTGCTGGATTTCGTCGCTCAGCTCTGATCACCCACCCCGGCCGAAAAACCCTCATCCGAGAGATCTGCGCATGCACCGCCCACCTGCCGCCGCCCGCGACGCCGCTACCAAGCCGAGCAAACTCTTCGTCCTCGACACCAATGTCCTGATGCACGACCCGACCAGTGTCTACCGTTTCGAGGAACACGACGTCTTCCTGCCGATCATGACCCTGGAAGAACTGGACAACCATAAGAAGGGGATGTCTGAGATCGCGCGCAACGCCCGCCAGGTGACCAGAACGCTCGATGAAATCGTCAGCCGCATGGACGACGCCATCGAGCAGGGCATACAGCTCGACGAAGCTTCGCGCGGACTGGCCAGCGGCCGTCTCTTCCTGCAGACAGAGGCGATCGCCAGCGAGCTCCCGGCAGGACTGCCGACGGCCAAAGCCGACAACCAGATTCTAGCGGTCCTCATCCACCTGCAACGCCAGCACCCGGAGCGTTCGGCGATCCTCGTCTCCAAAGACATCAACATGCGTATCAAGGCCCGCACGCTCGGGCTGCAAGCGCAGGATTACTTCAACGACAAGGTTCTCGAAGACACCGACCTCCTGTACACCGGGATGCGCGAACTGGGGCCTGATTTTTGGGACCAGCATGCTCAGGGGATGGAGTCCTGGCAGCAGGACGGTCGCACGCTGTACCGCCTCATGGGCCCGCTTTGCGCGCAATTTCTGGTCAACCAGTTCCTCATCCAGGAAGGACCCAGCCCGCTGCATGCGATCGTCCGCAAGGCATCGGGAACGAGCGCCGAGATCGAGACCCTGCGCGACCACACGCACACCAGAAACAGTGTCTGGGGAATCACCGCGCGCAACCGCGAGCAGAATTTTGCGCTCAATCTGCTGATGAATCCGGACATCGACTTTGTCACTCTGCTCGGCCAGGCCGGTACCGGCAAGACACTGCTCACTCTGGCCGCCGGACTCACGCAGGTGCTCGACGCCAGACGCTACAGCGAAATCATCATGACCCGGGTCACCGTGCCGGTCGGCGAGGATATCGGCTTCTTGCCAGGCACCGAAGAAGAGAAGATGGGGCCGTGGATGGGCGCCCTCGAAGACAACCTCGAGGTCCTCAACAAGAGCGATGAGGATGCTGGCGACTGGGGACGCGCAGCCACCCACGATCTGATTCGCAACCGCATCAAGATCAAGTCGCTCAATTTCATGCGCGGGCGAACCTTCCTCAACAAGTATCTGATCATCGACGAAGCGCAGAATCTGACTCCCAAGCAGATGAAAACGCTGATTACCCGCGCCGGCCCGGCGACCAAGGTCGTCTGCCTCGGCAACATCGCCCAGATCGATACGCCCTATCTCACCGAAGGCAGCTCCGGCCTGGCCTACGTCGTCGATCGCTTCAAGGGCTGGGCACACGCCGGGCATATCACCTTGCAACGTGGCGAACGCTCCCGCCTCGCGGACTACGCGGCCGAGGTGCTATAATTTTTTGACGTTACTGGGCCGTGTCTAAGACACGGCCCGGTCGTTTGTAGCCACCGATCCGTGCTGCCTGCTCCGTGCGACCAGGATTCCGCGCTTACCGGAGAGTCGATTGAAACGACGCAATTTCCTTGCTGCCTCGGCACTTCTTTCGCTACTGGCACCAGCGTCGGCATTTGCCACCAACAAGAAGAAACCAGGCGCCAAACCAAAGCGCAGAAGCAGCACCAAGAAAAGCAGCCGGCAAAATGCTTCATCAGCCGTCGCCGAGAACCCGGAAACGCCCGCCGCGGCCAACTCTCCGCAGGCGGAAGCCGAGCAACGCGACGCCACCAGCCTGCCCGATGAGGCAGCGGCGCCCTGGCGAATCTACGACGTCACGTCGACCATCGCGCTCAAGGAGGTCAGCGGCAAGCTGCGCCTGTGGTTACCGCTGGCGCTGCACGACGACACCCCCTGGCAGCGTTCGCTGGGCCAGAGCTGGCATGGCAATTTCACGAACGCCGGCATCTATCGCGACCCGGCGGAAATGATGGTGGTGTTCTACGCCGACTGGAACGAGGGCATCGCTGCCCCACAGCTGCAAATCACTAGTCAAGTCGCCAAACGGGACCGCCATTTCGACATCACCCGCCGCGGCCACGCCGCCGAGCGCAGCGAAGTACTGCGCCAGAACCTGCACCCCAGCAACCTGGTCCCGACCGATGGACTCGTGCGCCAAACCGCCGAACGCGCCATCGGTCGCATCAAGGATCCACTCGCACGCGGCAAGGCGATTTACGACTGGGTGCTGGAAAACACCGCCTACGACCCGTCGCCGCTCGGTGTCGGTCGAGGTGATGTCGAAGCCATGCTCGACAGCGGCCAGTTGCGCGGAAGCAGCGCCGATATCGCGCTGCTCTTTGTCGGCCTCTGTCGAGCCATCGGCATTCCTGCGCGTCCGCTTTTCGGGCAGCGTATCGACAGCTCACGTTTGTTCGCCGGACTCGGCGCGACCGGCAACCTTAGCACGCAGCAGCAGTGCCGCGCCGAATTCTATACGCCGGGCTACGGCTGGATTCCGGTCAATCCGGCCGATGTTCGCAAGGCAATCCACGACGAGCACCTGAGCAGCCACGACCCGAAACTGGTTGTCCTGAGCAAACTGCTGTTTGGCTTCTGGGAGATGAACTGGCTTGCCTTCAACAGCGCTCTCGATGTCAGGCTGCGCGGCGGCCACGGCAAGACGCTGCCTTTTCTGGTCTTACCGGAAGCGGAAACGCCTGCCGGGCGCTTCAGCAGCCTGGATACCCAACGCTTCAGCTACACGGTCTATGCCAGCCGCGTCGAGAACTGAAACGGCTGAGCGCTCGCCCCGCGGTCAGTAAGAACCCGCGCTGGCAAAATTCTCGAAACGCGTGTATTCACCCAGAAAGGTGAGGCGAACAGTACCGATCGGACCGTTGCGCTGCTTGCCGATGATGATTTCGGCAACGCCCTTCTCAGCCGTATCCTGGTTGTAGACCTCATCGCGATAAATGAACATGATCACATCGGCATCCTGTTCGATGGCGCCCGATTCACGCAGGTCAGACATCACCGGGCGCTTGTTCGGACGTTGCTCGAGCGAGCGGTTGAGCTGGGAGAGGGCCATCAGGGGAACGTTCAGCTCCTTCGCCAGGCTCTTCAGCGAGCGCGAAATCTCCGAGATCTCGGTCGCCCGGTTCTCGCCATGGCCGGTCGCCGACATCAGCTGCAGATAGTCGATGATGATCAAGCCGAGTGGACCGCACTGGCGGCGGAGACGACGCGCGCGGGCCCGCAGATCGATCGGGTTGAGCGCCGGCGTCTCGTCGATATAGATCGGCGCTTCGTGCATCTTGCCCAGGGCAAATGACAGGCGTGACCACTCGTCGTCGTTGAGCCGACCGGTACGTACGCGATGCGCGTCAAGCCGCCCCACTGAAGAGAGCATGCGCATGGCGAGTTGCGTGCCGCCCATCTCCATCGAAAAAACGGCTACCGGGAGGCCGACCTCGATAGCGACATGCTCGGCGATGTTGAGGGCAAACGAAGTTTTGCCCATCGACGGCCGTCCGGCGACGATCAGCAGATCACCGCCTTGCAGACCCGAAGTCTTGCTGTCGAGATCATGATAACCCGTGGGAACGCCAGTGATATCCGACGGATTGTCGCGGTCATGCAGTTCCTGAATGCGCTCGACGACCTGTGTCAGCAGCGGGTTGATGTGCTGGAAGCCGGTCTGGTGGCGCAAGCCGCCCTCGGCGATGGCGAAGACTTTTCTCTCGGCCTCATCGAGCAGCGTCTTGGGATCGCGACCGAGCGGGTTGAGCGCGCTACCGGCGATCTCGTCACCGGCAGTCACCAGTTGCCGCAGAATCGCTCGCTCACGAACGATTTCCGCGTAACGCCGGATATTCGCCGCCGATGGCGTATTGGCGGCGAGCTCACCGAGGTAGGCAAGCCCGCCGGTATCCTTGCCCTCGCCTGCCAGGTCGAGGCTTTCGGCCACGGTCACCGCGTCGGCCGGCTTGCCACGCTCCAGCAACTTGCAGATCTGGCGGTAGATGCGCTTGTGTTCGTCGCGATAGAAGTCGCCTTCGGCCATCAGGTCGGCGATCTTGTCGAAAGCGGCATTGTCGAGCAGCAGGCCACCAAGAACCGATTGCTCGGCCTCTATCGAGTGCGGAGGCACCCGCAGGGCGGACAGCGCCGGGTCAATCTGCGGACCACGGCCACCGTCTCGCTGCGCACCGCGACTGCTCGCGCGTGGCGTGCGTTCAGCGTTTTCCGAAGGCGATGAATCTGAATCTAAGGGCTTGGCCATGACTGATCAGTGAGAAAAACGGGACGGGCGAGGCAGCGAGTTTAGCTCGCCGATGAGGTTTTTCCAGCGCCCGAACGCGAAAAAGCCTTGCCACGGGGCAAGGCTTTTTCGCTGGCGCCAGCACAAAAAGCGCCGGATAAGACTCAGACCTTGAATTGTTCGGCAACGACAGAAACCGTGATCGTCGCCAGAACGTCGCTATGCAGCGCGACCTGCAACTCGGTATCGCCAATCATCTTCAGCGGACCCGCGTTCATGCGCACGTCGGACTTCTCGACCTCGAACCCGAGTACACGCAGCCCATCGGCGATATCGAAGTTGCTCACCGAGCCAAAGAGACGGCCATCGACGCCGGCCTTACGTTCGATGCGCACCACCACGCCCGCGAACTTCTCGGCATATGCCTGCGCAGCCGCCAGCTTCTCGGCCGCCGCGCTCTCGAGTTCGGCGCGCTTGGCTTCGAATTCCTTCAGCGCCGCTGGCGTCGCACGCCTGGCTTTACCCTTTGGTATCAGGAAGTTGCGGGCATAACCATTCTTGACACTCGCGAGATCACCGAGACCGCCGAGGTTGCCGACCTTTTCCATAAGAATTACTTGCATTTCCTTGTCCTCGCTTACTGGTGATTGTCTGTGTACGGCAGCAAGGCCAGGAAGCGGGCACGCTTGATGGCCACCGACAGCATCCGCTGGTAGCCGGCCTTGGTACCGGTCAGACGAGCCGGCATGATCTTGCCATTCTCGGCGACATACTCCTTGAACAGGTCGACATCCTTGTAGTCGATCTCTTCCATCTTCTCGGCGGTGAAGCGACAGAACTTGCGCCGCTTGAACAGGCCACCACCACGCTTCTTGACATTCTTGTCATCCTTCTTCTTGAAGAATCTTCCCATTTTGCTTTCCTTCGACAAATTCGATCGTAGTTACATGCAGTCTCGGCTGCTTGCTGTTGCGGCTCCTGGCGGCAAGAAAGCCGGTCAGATGGAGCGCAGCGCCAAGCGTTGCCGCTTGCAGCCACTGTGCCGTCGCGCCCAGGGCAATGGCCTGGATTTCGCATTCGACACGGCGTGGGCTACCCGCTTCAAGCTGTTCGGATTGATGCCCGATCAGGCATTCCACTACCGGCACACCGGCCGGTGTAAACCGTAGCGCCTTGCGCTCGACCAGGACACCAACAAGCTCGACGCGGTTCAGCAGCGCCTCGACAATCAGGCCGCCGGTTCAGTGGCCGCTTGGTCAGCGGCAGCTTCAGCCGGTGCAGGCTCGCGCGCTTCCAGCAGCGACTTGGACTTCTCGTCCTTCATCATCGGCGACGGCCCGCTGACCGCACGCTTGGTCTTGATCGTCAGGTGACGAAGAACGGCGTCGGTGAACTTGAAACCATGCTCGAGCTCGGTCAACGTGGCGTCATCGCACTCGATGTTCAACAGCAGGTAATGCGCCTTGTGCAGCTTCTGGATCGGAAAAGCCAGCTGACGGCGACCCCAGTCTTCGAGACGATGAACCTGCCCGGCACGCGCCGTGATCACAGCCTTGTACCGCTCGACCATCGCCGGCACCTGTTCACTCTGGTCCGGATGGATGATCAGGACGATTTCGTAATGACGCATGAACACTCCTTGTGGTTGAAGCCCCCCGTCATGCAAACGGTGGAGCAAGGTGGAAAACCCAGCATTATAGCTGCCTGGCAGCGTTCTCGGAAAGCTGTTTTCGCCTCGCCCTCGCTACGAGCGGGCAAGCGGCCCATACACGGCAGCCTGGCATCGGCACTCACGGCAACCGCGAGGAGTAACACCAACCACCTTGCCAGGCGAAGCGACCAGCGCGGCAGACAGCCGGGGAAGGCGATTCACAGACGAGGATGAAGCTGAAGTGCGTACCGACGGCTTGCCGTGCCAGGCCAGAGTCGAAAACATACTTGTCTGACTTAACGAAAATTTCCCTGGCATTCTAGTGAACGCCTTCCTATACTACTCGGATAACAAAAAACCTTTGAATTTAACCAGAGGAGACATGTAATGGAGATTGGTCTTTCCCCGTTTCTGCCAGAGGCTCTGTTGGTCGACTTGCCAGAAGTCGACGCCCAGCACGAAGAGGTTTTCACGCGCATCGAGTCGCTCAAGGCGGGCTGCTTTGAAAACGATTACGTAGATATCGCCGAGTTCCAAGGTTTGGTTGACTGCTTCGCGCAGCATTTCGCCACTGAAGAGCGGCTGGCCGAGGAAGCCGGAGTGGAGTTCACGGCACACGCCAAGATCCACCGCGACTCCCTTGGGCTGCTCCACAAAGCGCTGAGCGATCTCCGCAACGGCGGAGACGACGCGCACTCCTTCCTGCGTTATGCCGAGTTCTGGTTCGAACGTCATATCAGGGAAGAGGACAAGCGGTTCGTCGCCACCCTGAAGCAATCGCGACACTTCGAGCTGCCAAGTAGCTACTGGGCAGCCGACGATCACTATTCTTCCGCCCGAGTCTGATTTCATGGCGTCACTGCCGCCGCGAAGCGGCGGCAGTGACCTCTCGACGAGGCCCGCAGGCACAGCGATCGTCTGCTCGCGTCCAAGCTTACTCTAGCGACCTTAGCGCCCGAGGCTAATCAGGCGCGGTCCTTGCCCTCCCTCCCAGGCCCACAGTTTTCCGTCTTCCGCCAACGCAAGCGTTGTTCCACTGCCGGCGGCGACGGTGGCGATATGCTCGGCAATCCTGGTCGGCTCGACCGCGAAACCGCTGCCCCATGCCCACAGCGAACCATCCTCGCGAATGGCCAGCGAATGCGATGCACCGGTGGCTATTCCCTTGGCACCCGTGAAGATGCGCCCCCAACTGGCCGCTTTGTCGCCCAGTCCATGCGTTGACAGCGGTCCATTGACGTTGCCACCCGTCCCGAACACTTCGCCGCTCTTGTCCAGATACAGCGCGTGACCGGCCTGCGCCTTGACGGCGACCACCTTTTCGGCCGTCTTGACAAAATCACTGCTGGACGCGAGGCGGCCATCACCGTACTGACCACGATCGGCCAAGCCGCGCACGTAGAGCTCTCCGGCCAAGGTCACGTAGTAGTCTGCGCCGTCGCCGACGGCGGCCGCCTGCACTCTCTCGGCGATCTTGCGTGGCGGCTCGCGGGCGGCACCCGTTCCACGCCAGAGCGTCCAGGTACGATTGATCGCCAACCATCCCGAACTGCCGGCAGCAAAACCCAGCACATCGCGCATCAACACCGCAGCGTTGGCTGGCGACTCCGACCAGGTCAAGAGGGTGCCATCCTTGCGCAGCGCATAATAGGTGTCCTTCCCTACCCCGACCTGAACGACTTCAGCGACCATTGCCGTCGGCCGTTCCTTACCCGTCCAGCCGTAGGCAATGCCACCGCGAATCGCCATCTGCCGATCGTAATAGGAGGCCAACTGCACACCGGAGCTGTCAGCAAGGGCTGGCAAGCTCAAGCTCGCCATCAGGGCGAGCAGCGGCGCCATCAACGCACGCACGGAAAACTGCGTCAAGATCAAAAAGCTGCTCATGCTCATCGCGTCCTCCATTTCTTGCCCGCTTATAGCCTGCTTCTTCTCGGCCTCGCTGTACCATCTCGCCGCAGATGCCGCGCGCCCCGGCCGCCCTAGACGCTCGCACACCACTGGCGAGCAGCACTTGCCGAATGTGGAAACGGGATGCGCTCCATCAGATAACAAAGGCAGTCCTGCCGCACGACACGCGCATCGAGCGTCAGCATGGCCGGTGTCGATGTTCGCCGCAGACTAATCGTGCCGTCGCTGCAGGCGAAATACGCCTCGCTGACGTCACGCCGGGCCTCGTCGCGGACGTCGAGCGGCGAGGCCACCCGAGTACGCCCGAACACCGTGCCGGGTTCCAATTGCCGAAAGTTCATGTGATCGAGCCGCGGATCGAAATCGACATCGGCGCGCGCATCGCCGAAACCGAAAGACACCGCGGCCGCCACCCGCACCGTCGCCACCGTGTGATAAAGATCAATGTCGTGCTCGTGCACGTCGTGCGACGGAAACTGCGCCAGATGCAGACAGCCATCGATAAAGCTCGCCGCGTGCGCCTCGTTCGCCGCTCTGCCGGGCTTGCCACATTCCAGGGTCAGTGATGGGCAAAACGGGGAAAAAGCCGTCGTTTGCGAGCCGGCCAAGCCACGGAACCAGACCACCGTACGCGAAAATAACAAGGCCAGATGCAGCACTGCCTGATCGAGGCTATTCACCACGCAGTAGAGCGGATTGAGGCCGGTATTGTTATGGACATCGACGCTGGCGAAGACGCCGCGCTCGCGCATGATGCGATGCGCCTCGCTCATCGCGGCGTGCTCCGGAGCGGCAGCATGCAAATCGGTCCCCGGCCAGACGCGGTTGTAATCAGGTTGCTGATCAAGCCGACGCAGGCCTTCTCGCGCTGCGGCGACATTGCCGACCAGGATCGACAGCGCCCGCGGCAGTTGTCGACCGGCGTGGGCGCGCAAGACGCTCTGCAGCGCGACGACACCGCTATCTTCGTTGCCGTGCAGCAGTACCGACACGAATAGCGGCGCCTCGCGTCGTCCGGGCAGATGGATCAAGGTCGGACCGCGCAGGAGACGATGCAGTTCACGGGCCGGTGTTTCGAGGAAACCGTCGGGCAGGGATTCGAGGACAGTCAGCATGAAGTGGGACTCATATCGGCCACTCGTGCACCGGCACGAGACGGCGTTGATGCTCAAGATAGTCGGCGGTTAGCCGGAAGAAATCCTGGTACTTCGCATAATGGGCAAGTTGCCAGGCGGCGCCGTTTTGGCGGCTGCGCAGGCGCGCACTGATGACGTCGAGGTAGCGCGTGATGTCGGCCGCGGCAAGGCCAAGCTCGGCCAGCCCTTCGCGAGCCAGCGGCAGCAGTTCGTGCAAGAGAAGTTCGGCCACATTTTCACGCCGCCCGTCGAGCCAGACCACCTGCGCCTCGAGACCGTAACGTGCGGCACGGTAGAAATTGTCGCGCGCAACGGCAAACGGTAGCCTGGCCTCAGGGGCATCGGCCTGTCTCGCCAAACAGCGTACCGTGCCGTAGTACAAGGCGGCATTGGCGATCATGTCGATCAGGCTCGGACCCGCGGGCATGACGCGCTGCTCGACGCGCAAGTGCGGCACTGCGTCCTGCTCGAAGCCGATCAGCAGCCGATTCCAGCGCCAGATGGTCCCGTTGTGCAGACGCAGATGGGCATAGGCGTCCACCGGCCCCGCCTCTTCATACGGCAGAAGTACCGGATACGATGACAGGTTTTCAGCAAAACACGCGGTCGGGTCGTTGCCGAGATACGCCGAACCGAAAGTCACCCGCCGATGCTCGGGATGGCCCGGTTGGCAGCAATCGACCGCCTGCTCGAACAAGGGTATTCGCGTTTCGTGCCACAGCGCTCGCCCGAACAGGAATGGCGAATTGGCGGCCATCGCGACCAAGGGAGCCGCGAGAAGCTGTGACGCATTGTAGGTGCGCGCGGCCTCGCTGGCCGGCGTCTGCAGATGCACCTGAAAGGACGTGGTTGCTGCCTCGAGCATCACATCGGAGTGGGTTGCGGTGAGCGTTTCGATGCCGGCAATGTCCAGCGTCAGCGGCCGCCCACCGCGCAGCCGCAGGACCTGCTCGTTGAGAGCCGCGTAGCGCTTGAAAGGCGACATGCTGCTCAACGACAGATCCCGCTCGCGCAAGGTCGGCAGGGTGCCGATGGCGATCAGTGCCGCCCCCTCTTCAGCGGCCACTTCTTGGCATCGCTGCCAGGTTGCGGTCAGCTCGCGTTCAAGCTGTGACAGCGCAGTGGCCCGCAAGGCCTGCGGCGTCCCATTTATCTCGACATTGAACAACGAAAGCTCGGGAACCACCAGCGGGCTGGCCATACGCTGCAAAAAAGAGACGTTGCGCGGTACCGGAAAGAAATGCTCATCGATCAGCCAGGCTTCAAGTTCGAAACCGGCAACCAGTCCAGCGCTGGCGAATCCTCCGGCCATATACGAAGCGTGGGCATGCGCGGTCTCATGTTCGAGGCGCCGCCCGAAGCGCGCGAAGTCGTCGCCAGTGAAGCCGTCGCTGCCAATCTCTTTCCCCATCGCCCCCCCTCGAAGTATGCGACACCAGCCTCCATTTGACAGCGGAGTGTAGGCGCAGGCTCTTAAGATCGCTTGCGGTAGATCAAGTTCTTGTCACAGCGAGGCCGTAACGCCGCCTGCTCGTTACGCTATCGCCACCCGCATGGTGCGACCGACGGCCACTGGCGCGCACACCGACACCACGAGAGGCAGGGCTCAACAGCGTTAAACAGAACGATTCTCATGACCGCAGCTTAACAAAGCGCCCGCGCCACAGGCAAGCAAGAAACGGTGGAACTGGCAGTGCGCGTTAGAGCAGCGAGTGGGGTGCGTCACGCGATGGCAAGCCTGTCGGCCACGCAGCCGTGGCGGTGGGGTGGCCTTTACAGCTCGTTAACCCTCGTCACCCTACGGCCGGGCTTCGGGCGCCGGAACTTCGCCGCCAGCCAGACCGGACCAGAAGCGGATTTCGCGCTGCCCGGGCAGCGCGACCATCTCGTCGGCGGCCCGATGAAGCACCGCGCCGAGTTAAAGTTCTTGCAGCCTACCAGGATCGCGCGCCTCGGCTCGCGCCAGCGACAGAAAGGCCTGTGCCATGACCCCGATGAGAACGATTCTGCCGACCACGCGCAGCCACTTGCGCCTGAGCGGCACACCGACCGTAAGGAAAATGACACCTGAAGCGCAGTGCTTCGCGGTATATTGCTCACTCTGATACACCCCCTGCATGCGACGCCGCACACGCCCGTAGCCCATTCCAGTAGTCACTCTTGCGAAAGCTCATGATGTCCGCTGCCCACCCCGAAGACTCCGCAATCCTGCTCGCCGACCCGTGCCCTGCCCCTTTTACCAGTGAACTCGTCGAAGACCATTTCGGACGCTCGCTGGTGTTGAGCGTCGGTAACGCGCGGCAGGTCTTTCGCTGGATCGAAGCGGGAGAATTCCTGATGGGGTCGGCGGCCGACGAGGCCGAGCGTGGACACTCGGAAAAGCTTCACGAAGTAAGGCTCAGTCGTGGCTTCTGGCTCGCCGACACGGCCTGCACGCAAGCCTTCTGGCTGGCTGTGTGGCCGGTCAACCCGAGCCGCTTTCAGGAGCACGCCGACAATCCGGTCGAGAACGTCAGCTGGCACGATGCGCAAGGTTTCATCGCCGAGCTCAACCGGCGCCTGCCCGCGTTGCAGGCGCGCCTGCCAAACGAAGCGGAATGGGAATACGCCTGCCGCGCGGGCACCACGACGCCCTTCGCTTTCGGCCAGCAGATAACCCCTGCACAGGTCAATTACCACGGCGGCTACCCCTACGGCGACGGCCGACAAGGGCCCTATCGCGAGCAAACGGTTCCCGCCGCTTCTCTGCCGGCAAACCCATGGGGACTGTTCGAGATGCATGGCAACGTATGGGAATGGTGTGCCGATTGGTACGCCGAATACCCGGACGAGCGGCAGGTCGACCCGATCGGCGCAAAATACGGCAAACAACGGGTACTGCGTGGAGGCACCTGGAGCGACCCCGGTCGCTACGCGCGTTCGGCCAACCGTAGTCGCATCGAACCTGCCTACCGGCCGCGCAGCAGCGGTTTCAGAATCGCTCTGGCGCATCCCTGAGTAGCGTTTTCGACACTCGGCAGGCCGGCCGGCGCTGCCAGATGGCCCTAACGAAGGGGGTGACCCGTCAGCCGCTACTGTCGTAGAGGTTGCGCCGCTGTTGTTCGCCCTCGGCGCCTGCCTCCGCGAGCAAACGGTGTTCGAGGCTCTCGATCAAGCCATCAGCAGCATCCTCGACCATGTCCAGGACCAGATCGAAGCCGTGGCCAAGACCATAGTAGGGATCCGGCACTTCGTCGTCATCGAAGTTCTTGGAATAGCTCATGAACAGCCCCAGGCGATCGTGCTTTTCAGGCGGGCAGATACGCTGCAGAACCGAGAGGTTATTATGATCCATGGCTAGAATCAGATCGAAGTAGTCGAGATCCTGGGCCGCCACCTTGCGCGCACGCATGTCGGATAGATCGTAGTTGCGACAGGCAGCCGCCCGCTGTGTGCGTTGATCCGGCGCCTCGCCGACGTGATAACCATGCGTTCCGGCCGAATCCACCTCGACTCTGCCGTCCAGCTCCTTGCGCCGCAGCATCTGCCGAACGACGCCCTCGGCCGTGGGCGAGCGGCAGATATTCCCCATGCAAACAAATAGAACCTTGATCACCTTGCATCTTCCAGATACGTTCGTTTCTCGGCCATGTTCGAGCCCCCACACAGGGCGCCAAAAAGGCCTCTCAGGCCAACTCGCCCCACCACCCTGCCAGCGCATCGGCATTCGCCTGGGCAAACCCAAAAAGCGCGCAGGCGTCGCCTTGACGCCGCGCGCAACCGGCTGACGCTCGCCATGCACCCAGCACCCCACGAGCCCCATCATCCGTCGAAAAGCCGGTCAGCGCAACCAGAGCGCGGCGATTGTACGGATTTAGCGACAAAAAGTCGCAACCCCCCAGCACGCTGGGTCGTGCCCGGCGAAGGGCCAAGGCGCAGGTGCTGGCAGACGGCAATTCACCGAGCTAGCAGCGCTTGCCCGCGCCGAGCAGCGCTCAGCGAGCGACGGGTCGCCTCTTCGGCTTGCCGACGGCCGCTTCCTTGCGCGTCGCCCCGGCCCTGGCCGGACTTCGCGCGCCGGCGTTGGGCTTGGCGGCAGTCTGGCGCTGCCGGCGCCCGTCGTCGGGTGCTTTCTTGTCCGCGAACGGGTTGCTGGAGACGTTGAACTGAATGCGCAACGGCGTCCCCTGCAACTTGAACACCTCGCGAAAGAGATGCTCGAGATAGCGGCGATAGGATTCCGGCAGCTTGTCGAGGGCATTGCCGTGGATCACGATCAGCGGCGGATTGCGGCCACCCTGATGCGCGTAGCGCAGCTTCGGTCGGAACAGTCCGTTACGCGGCGGCGCTTGCCGGGCCACCGCGCCGATCAGCGCCCGCGTCAATTGCGGCGTCGGCAGATCGGCGGTGGCTGCCTTGTAGGCCGCATTCACCGAGCGGAAAAGCGCTTCCAGCCCCTGCCCCTGCAAGGCCGAAACGTAATGAAAACGGGCGAAATCAATGAACGCCAACTGGCTTTCCAGAGACCCCTTGATCTGTTCGCGAACGTAGGAGTCCAGCCCGTCCCACTTGTTCACGGCAACCACCAGCGCACGCCCCGATTCGCGGATGAAAGCGGCAATGTGGGCATCCTGATCGCCGATCTCCTGGCGCGCGTCGACCACCAGAACCACCACCTCGGCATCCTCGATCGCTTGCAACGTCTTGATCACCGAAAACTTCTCGATGGTCTCGAAAACCTTGCCGCGTCGGCGCAGGCCGGCCGTGTCAACCAAGGTGTACTTCCTGCCGGCACGTTCGAAATCAACCTGTATGGCATCACGCGTGGTTCCCGGCTGGTCGAAGGCGATGACTCGGTCTTCGCCAAGCAGCGCGTTGATCATCGTGCTCTTGCCAACGTTCGGGCGGCCGACGATGGCTACCCGCATGATGTCACTTTCAGCGTCCTCGTCCGCTGGCTCGGGAAAAGGTTCCAGCGCCAGGTCGACCAGCGCCCGCACCCCCTCGCCGTGTGTCGCCGAGATGGCGACCGGCTCGCCAAGGCCAAGCTCATGGAAGTCGGCGAGCACCACACCGTGCTGCATTCCTTCGGACTTGTTGACCGCCACAAGAACCGCACGACCAGACTGGCGTAGCCGCCGGGAGATTTCCTTGTCCAGCGGAGTGATGCCGGTGCGCGCGTCGACGACCAGAATCACGACATCGGCTTCATCGATCGCCTGCTCGGTCTGGCGCGCCATCTGCCGCATGATACCGTCCTTGGCGAGCGGTTCGAAGCCGCCGGTATCGATAACCAGATAGGGTTTGCTGCCCAGTCTTCCGTGACCGTAGTGGCGGTCTCTGGTTAGGCCCGGGATATCGGCAACCAGCGCGTCACGCGTTCTGGTCAGCCGGTTGAAAAGCGTAGACTTGCCGACATTCGGGCGCCCGACGAGGACCATGCTCGGTTTCATCGGCGCAAGCCGTCATCTGCAAGCGCAGGTGGCAACGCAGGCACAGCCGACCGTCTCGCGATCATTGCACGCCGATCGCGTAGACGCCGCCGCCACTTGTCTGCACCAGCAGCTCGTTGGCGAGTTTTTGCAAGGGGGCCCGCACCGGGCTGCCATCGGTACTCAAACGCGCGGCGAAAGAACCATCGTCGCGACTGAGCAGGTGCACCACGCCCTGTACGTCAGCAACAGCCACCAGACCGTCGCTGGCCAGCGGCGCGGTCAACTGGCGCAGGAAGAGCTGGTCCTGCTTCCAGATGCTCGAGCCGGTCGCTTTGTCGAGGGCGTGCACGGCACCCTGGTCATCGGAGACGTACACGTAGCGACTATCGACCGACAAGCCCGACGAGCTCGAAATGTCGCGCCCCCACATCAGGTTCCCGGTGCCAAGGTCGAAACAGGAAATGCGCCCCTGAAAAGCGACCGCGCAGATCATTCTTCCATCGATGACCGGCAGGCTGCTGATGTCGGCGATGCGGTCGAGTTCGGTCGCGCCTTTTGGCAGGGCAACCGTCCCCTCCCACAGCGGCGCACCATTGTCGGCGTTGACGGCAATCAGTTTGCCACCGGGAAAACCGACGAAGACATACTTCTCGACCACCACGGGAGCAGCCATCACGCGTACTGAAAGCGGTGGCGTCGGGCGCTGGTAGATCCACTTGCGGCTTCCGTCGGCCGCGGCGTAGGCAGCCAGGCGATGATCGCCACTGCGTACGATCACCAGCCCGCCGGCGACCGCTGGCGGCGCCAATACCTCGCTGCTGGCCTTGGCCGTCCACAGCAGTTTGCCATCGGCGGTGTCAAAGGCCAGAAGCTCACCCTTGGCGGTGCCCACCGCAAGCAGCCGCTGATCCGCGCCGACACCACCCGAGAGCGGCTTCTCGGCCTTGATCCGCCACACGGGCCGGCCATCGTCGAAGCGTACGATCGTGCCGTCGCGAGCGGCCGCGTAGACGGTGGATCCGACCACCGCCGGAACGAAGGAATACGGCGCGCCCTTGCCGACATCTTCCTGCCAGACCACACGCGCCTGAGCGGTCGCCTCGATAGGCTGCAATTCGGCCATTTTCGGCCCGCTACTGGCAAACGGATTAAGCGCGTCGAAGCTCGAACAGCCGGCCAGGAAGAATGGTATCAGCGCCGGCAGCACTGCCGCGACAAGGATAGGCCTCATCAGCTGCCCTCCCCGAGCGCATCGAGCTTCAGTTGCAGCACTTCCCGGTAGGCGGCATTGGCCTGCGCTGCCTGCAGGGTGTTTCGTCCCGGGCTGCTCGGCCCGCCTTGATCGAGTCTGGCCAGAGCGCCCTGATAGGCTTCACGTGCCTCTGTTTTCTTCCCCGCAGCGCTGAGCACGTCGCCACGCATGTTCAGGTACAGGGTCGAGAACCCGGCACCAGCGCCGCCTTCAAGCTGCCGCAGTGCTTCGTCGTAGGCTTTTTCGTCCAGCAGCACGGCCGCCAGCCGCAAGCGCGCCAGATCGCGCAACTCATGCTCGCCGTTTTCGACCACCCACAGCAACTGCAACTTGGCGGTCTTCATATCGCCGGCGTCAACCATTACCCTGGCCGCCGACAGCGCAGCCAGCGGCGCATAAGCCGTGCCAGCGAATTTCTCCAGCAGTTCACCGCTCGCCGTCTTGACGCGCTGTGAATCGTCTTCAGCGACTGCCTTCTGCAGCGCCGCGTAGACCATCGACGCCTTGGCCGCCTGACTCCGTTGGTACCAATTCCAGCCTTGCCAGGCAATGACGCCGATCGAGACTGCGGTGACAATGCCCACCACCAGATTGCCATGCTGTTGCCACCAGGCCTTGATCTCGGCGATCTGTTCCTGTTCTTCGAGGTCGTAGGTAGCCATTACGATTCGTCCCAATCCAAAATAGAGCTCATGATTTCGTCGGCGACGGCATCAATGCCGACCCGCTTCTGTTGATTCGGCTGTTCGCCGGTCGCGCGCAACGGCTTGAGCGTCACTTCGCCCGCGCCTGCCTCGTCATCGCCGATGATCACCGCAAAGCCAGCTCCCGAGGCGTCGGCTTTCTTCATCTGCGACTTGAAACTGCCGCCACCGCAATGGAAAAGCACATCGATAGCGCGGTCACGTAGGCCCTCGGCGACCCGCGCGGCCAAGCGCGAAGCCGCAATACCCTGGTGCACGAGATAGACATCGACTGCCCCTGCCTTGGGCTCGCCCCCTGCTTCGCGAATCAGCGTAATCAGTCGCTCGACGCCCATCGCGAAACCGCAAGCCGGCGCCGGTTTGCCGCCCAGCTGCTGCACCAGGCCATCGTAGCGACCGCCGGCACAAACCGTCCCCTGCGCGCCCAGGCGATCGGTCACCCATTCGAAAACGGTCAGATTGTAGTAGTCGAGTCCGCGCACCAGGCGCGGGTTGATCTCGAAAGGCTGGCCAGCATCGCGCAAGACCTGCTGCACGCCTTCAAAATGGGCCATCGACTCGCCACCGAGATAATCAATGAGTTTCGGCGCAGCGAGTATCAGCTCCTCTAGCGCCGGGTTCTTGCTGTCGAGGATGCGCAAGGGATTGCTGTGCAATCGCCTTCTGGCGTCGTCGTCGAGTAGTTCGCTGTGCTGCTCGAGATAGTCGATCAGCTCGGCGCGATGGCTGGCCCGTTCCGCGGCTTGTCCCAGGGTGTTCAGTTGCAGGCTGATGCCGTCGAGCCCCAGGTCGTCCCACAGGCGAGCACCCATCAGGATCTGTTCCGCGTCGATATCCGGCCCGGGGAAGCCCAGCGCTTCGACGCCGACCTGATGGAACTGGCGATAACGGCCTTTCTGTGGTCTTTCATGACGAAACATCTGGCCCATGTAGTAGAGCCGCTGCGGCTGCTGGGCAATCAGATTGTGCTGGATGACGGCGCGCACACAGCCGGCGGTTCCTTCGGGACGCAGCGTCAGCTGCTCACCATTCAGGCTATCGACAAACGAATACATCTCCTTCTCGACGATGTCGGTGACCTCGCCGATGGCACGCTTGAAGAGCGGCGTCGGCTCAACGATCGGCAGACGCAGCGGCCGGTAACCGTAGCTCTTCAGCCAGGAACGAATGGTCTCGTCGAACAGGTCCCAGAATTCGGCCTCGTCCGGCAGGATGTCGTTCATGCCGCGAACGGACTGGATCTTCTGACTGATCATTTGGCGGCACACTTCCTCTGATAGCTGCGTGCCACGTAGGCATCGACAATGGCGGTAAATTCTGCGGCAATATGATCGCCGCGCAGGGTTACGGTCTTCGCACCATCCTCGAACACTGGCGCCGCTGGCGTCTCGCCGGTGCCGGGCAGGCTGATGCCGATGTTGGCGTGCTTGCTCTCGCCCGGCCCATTGACGACGCAGCCCATCACCGCCAGGGTCATGTTCTCGACACCGTCATACTCGCTACGCCAGTGCGGCATGCGCTCACGAACGTGCTCCTGAATCGACTGCGCCAGTTCCTGAAAGAAGGTGCTGGTCGTACGGCCGCAACCGGGACAGGCGACAACCATCGGGGAGAAGGCCCGTAGCCCCATGGTCTGCAACATCTCCTGGGCGACAATCACCTCCTGCGTGCGCTTGCCGCCCGGTTCCGGGGTCAGCGAAACGCGGATGGTGTCGCCGATGCCCTCCTGCAGCAGCACCGCCATGGCCGCGGTAGACGCAACGATGCCTTTGGAACCCATCCCCGCCTCGGTCAGACCGAGATGCAGGGGGTAATCGCAGCGCCGCGACAGCTCGCGATAAATGGCGATCAGGTCCTGCACAGCGGACACCTTGCACGAGAGGATGATGCGCTCACCCGGCAGACCGATTTCTTCGGCTCGGGCGGCTGATTCCAGCGCCGAGGCAACCATGGCCTCACGCATCACCTCGATGGCGTCGCTCGGCTCGGCGCGACGAGCATTCTCGTCCATGACCCGGGCCAGCAGATCCTGATCGAGGCTGCCCCAGTTCACACCAATACGCACCGGCTTGTCGTAGCGGCATGCCATCTCGATCATCTGCGCGAACTGTTCGTCACGCTTTCGGCCGTGACCGACATTGCCCGGGTTGATGCGATATTTGGCCAGCAGCCGGGCGCAGTCCGGCTGCTCGGCGAGCAGGCGGTGACCGTTATAGTGGAAGTCGCCGATCAGCGGCACATCGACGCCCATGCGCTCGAGTTGCGCGCAAATCGCCGGCACCGCCGCGGCAGCCTCAGGCGTATTGACGGTGATACGCACCAGTTCCGAACCGGCCCCCGCCAATTCGGCGCACTGGATCGCCGTGCGCACGGCATCTGCGGTATCGGTATTGGTCATCGACTGGACGACCACCGGCGCGTCGCCGCCAACGCTGACCCGGCCAATGCGGACGGCACGGGTCCGCCGCCGCGCTGCGCCGGGAAGTAAGTTGCTCATGGCGAGTCCACCGCTTGCCAAATCCTCATTCGACCGACAGCCGCGCGACGCCCTTGCTGGTATGCGGGCCCAGATCCACGGGCTTGCCCTTGTACTCCACCGCCACGTACTTGGCATTGCCAAGCACCAACGAGAACGGTGGCTGCCCCTTGAGTTCCTGCTGACTACCGGCAGGCTTGACGCCGAACGCAATAACTTCGCCGCGTGCGTCACGCACCTCTATCCACGCCGCCTGGGTGAAACTGAGCTTGAGGACGTCAGCGGGCGCCGCTTCCGGCGCGACTTCCGATTTCAGCTCCGCTGCCGACTCCGGCTTGGCAGCTGCGCTGGTCTCGGCCGCGGCGGCCGCCTTGCCGTCCGCTTTGGCATCGGCCTTGGCCGCCGTGCCGGCGACCGTCGGCGCCTGCCCTTCCGGCACCACGGCCGCGCCCGGCACGTCGGCTGCGTCCGGCTTTTCTGCCGCGCTCGGCGCCGGGGTCACGGTGCCAAGCACCGTCAGGGGAGCGGCGACCTCGCCAGGCTGGCTCAGGCTGGTCTGTGTCTCAGCGGCAGTCTGCGAGGTCTCACTTCCGGTCAACGCCGCCAATTGCTCCGCCCAGAAATCCTGTGGAACATAAAAATAGGCCAGCAGTGCCAGCACCAGCAGCACCAGACCACCCACCACCGCCAGGTAGTCGCGTCTTTCCGCCTGATCGCCAGCCTGCGGAAGATGCGAGCTGGTTCCTGCCGAGGCCTCGAGTTGCAGGGTCCGCTGCATGCGTGTCGCATCGAGCCCACGCATCAGGGCATCGGCGTCCAGGTTGAGCACCCGGGCGTAGTTGCGTACGAAGCCACGAATCATCGTGTTGCCGGGCAAGGCGCCCCAGTCCTCGCTCTCGATCGCCGCCACCTGCCTGGGCGCGAGCTTCAACGACTGTGCCGCCTCGGCCAGGGTAAGGTTCTTGGCTTCGCGCGCAGAACGCAGCTGCTGCCCAACGCCTCTGGCATCGGGCAAGCCCTCTATCGAGGCGTTCCCGCCTTGCAAACTCGGCTCGCTATTATTTGAAAACACGGATTGATCACTCATTCGAAGTTGCCTTTCAGCAGTTCCTGAGCCTCGGGTGAAAGCGGGAATTTTCGCTTCAACTGGGCGCCATAGCGGGCTTCAGCCAGGCGATCACCCAGCTTCCGCTCGACCCGCACGGCCAACCAGAGCGCCTCAGCATTTGGCTCGGTCTTGCGCAACAGATCCGAAAGTTGCTGACTGGCAAGCTCTACCTGGCCGCGTCGGTAATTGATCTCCGCACGCTGCAACAGCGCCTGCGGATTGTTCGGCCGGATAAGCAGGCTGTGTTCTACAAAACCCTCGGCAGCATCCAGATCGCCGAGTTTCGCGTAGCAGGCGCCCGCGTTCAGATACGCCCGCTCCGGGGTCTCGTACAAGGCGTTCTTCATGGCCCGCTGCAGGTGCGGGATGGCTTCCTTCTCCCGTCCCACCTGACAGAGAAACCAGCCGTAGTTATTGTTGAGTTCGGGATCATTGGGGTCCAGATGGAGGGCCTGTTGAAAGTCCCGGTCGGCGAGTGCCATCTCGCGGATATGGAAGAGCACCAGTCCACGGGCCCCGTACGCCGGCGCATAGTCCGGATCAATGACGATGGCCATGGTCAGCTCCTCGAGTGCCACCGAAAGGTTCTGGCTCTGCAAATAGAGCGCCCCCAACTCCGTATGCAGTTTGGCGCGCGTGCGATTATCGCGCGGGGGCGTCGGCCGTCGCGAGTCCGGCTCTTCCTCGGCGGGCTTTTGCGGCGTGCTCGGCGAAGACGACAAGATCCCCGATGAGCAGGCACTGACGCTCAGCACAACAATGATCCCGAGGGCAGCTCGCCTCATCCGCAAACCTCACGACGATCCTGGTACAGAACAAAGCTTCGCCGGGTCGTGCGCTGCGTGCGGTCGAGGACCTGTCCGGCGAGCTGACCGCAGGCGGCATCGATGTCGTCACCGCGCGTCTTGCGTGTCGTGGTCACCACACCGGCGGCCATCAGAAGCTCGGCGAAACGCCGAATCCGCGGCGCTGGCGAGCGGCGATAGGGGGAGCCCGGAAAAGAGTTGAAGGGAATCAGGTTGAACTTGCAGGGCACGTCCCGGGTCAGCGCCAGGGCCTCGCGGGCATGTGCGTCGGCGTCATTGATGCCGTCCAGCATCACATACTCGAAAGTCACGAAATCACGCGGCGCCTTTTCCAGGTAGCGCCGACAAGCCGCCATCAGTTCATGCAAAGGGTATTTCCGGTTGATTGGCACCAGCTCATCGCGCAAACGGTCATTCGGCGCATGCAGGGAAACCGCCAAGGCCACCGGACACTCGTCGCGCAAACGGTCCATCGCCGGCACCAGGCCCGACGTGGAAACCGTCACCCGCCGCCGCGACAAACCATAAGCATTATCGTCAAGCATCAGACGCAAGGCCAGCACGGTATTGTCGAGGTTGGCCAGTGGCTCACCCATGCCCATCAATACGACATTGCTGACCACCCGCTCGACGGAACCTGCCGCCGGCTGGTAGGCGCCAAGCGCATGCCGTGCCTGCCACAACTGCCCGACGATCTCGGCCACCGTCAGGTTGCGATTGAACCCCTGCTTGCCGGTCGAACAGAAGGAACAATCAAGCGCGCAGCCGGCCTGGGTCGAGATGCACAGCGTGCCGCGGTCGTCCTCGGGAATGAACACCGCCTCGACGGCATTGCCGCCACCGACATCGAACAGAAACTTGCGCGTGCCGTCGCCGGATAGGCGATCGGCAACCACTGTCGGCGGCGCCACCACGGCCAGCGCCTTGAGCTGCTCGCGCAGGCTGCGCGCGATGTCGGTCATGGCATCAAAATCTGCCTGCCCGAAACGATGCATCCAGCGCAACACCTGCCTGGCGCGAAAAGGTTTCTCGCCATGGCGGGCGAAAAACGCCGTCAGGCTGGCGGCATCGAGATCGAGCAGGTTAACCATCGGGCGAGCAGAAGCTGGCGACCTAGCGGCCCGAATAGACGGACATGGCCGGGAAAAAGAAGGCGATCTCAGTCTTCGCCGTCTCCTCGCCATCGGAACCATGCACGGCGTTGGCGTCGATCGATTCGGCGAAATCGGCACGGATCGTTCCCGGCTCCGCCTTCTTCGGGTCGGTCGCGCCCATCAGCTCACGATTCTTGGCAATGGCGCTCTCGCCCTCGAGCACCTGGATCATCACCGGCCCGGAAATCATGAACGAAACCAGATCCTTGAAAAACGGACGCTCCTGGTGCACCGCGTAGAAGGCGCCCGCCTCCTGGGGCGACAACCAAGCCAACTTGGCGGCGATCACCTTCAAGCCGTTGCTTTCAAAGCGGGAGTAGATCTTGCCGATGACGTTCTTGGCGACAGCGTCAGGCTTGATGATGGAAAGAGTACGTTCGATGGCCATGAATGATTCTCCAAACGGAAGGCAGTCAATAAAAACAACGGCAAATCATGTCGCTAGAAACACAACCTCATATTATACCAACACCCGGGTGCAAATCCGAAATTGCCGGCGCAGGAAAAGCGAGCTGCCGGATCAGGTCCGGCGACGACGCGGTCATTGCCATGACGCGCTCGTGAACGGCGTCGCGACGACATCGGCGACGACGGTTGGCAATGACGCGCAGGCCAGCAGAGGCGTGTTGACGAGCCGAGCGTCCGGCCGACGCTGGCGCTTGCTCTAGAACGTCGCCGGATCGAAGCCGGTTTCGCTATACACGGACTGCAGGAGATCCTCGCCGATGCGCGACGCCATTTCCCGGTGCACCGGGATGAGCGCCTTCTTGAACGCCAGCCGCTGCGCCAGCGTCGGCACATGGATGCGCGTCTTGCCGCTCTGGCGCACCAATTCGAGGTCCTGGTCATTCTGCTGCTTGGCGATCTGGTTAGTGTAGTCAGTCGCATCCTTCATCGCCAGGTCGAGCTGGCCGCGGACGTCGGCCGGCAAAGCCTCCCAGAACTTCTTGTCCACGATCACCACGTAACCCAGGTAACCGTGCTCGGTCATCGTCAGGTGCGACTGAACCTCGAACATCTTCTGTGTAAAAAGGTTGGAAATCGGGTTTTCCGTGCCATCGACAACGCCGATCTTCAAGGCTTGATAGACTTCTGAAAAGGCCATCACCCGCGGAATGGCATCGAGTGCCCGCATTTGCGCTTCAAGCACCTTGGACGGCTGAATGCGCATCTTCTTGCCCTTCAGGTCAGCGGGCATGAGGATCGGCGTGTTCGCTGAAAACGACTTGAAACCGTTGTCCCAATAGGCCAAACCGATGATTCCTTTCGGCTCCAGCTTCCTGAAAAGACTCTTGCCGATCGGCCCCTGCGTCACCTTGTGCAAATCAGCATAGCTGTCGAAGATGTATGGCAGGTCATAGAGTTCGAACTCCCTGACCCCCAGCAGGCTGAACTTGGCCAGCGACGGTGCCACCATCTGCACGGCACCGAGCTGCAGCGCTTCAAGTTCCTCCTTGTCTTTGTAGAGCGTCGAATTGGGATAGACTTCGACCTTGATCCTGCCGCCGGTCCGTTCGGCGGCACGCTTGGCAAAGAACGCCGCGCCCAGGCCCTTGGGCGTATCCGGGGCCACGACGTGGCTAAACTTGATGACGATCGGGTCTTCCGCCTGAGCCGGGAGCGGTGTGCTGGAAATCACGACAGCGAGCAGGGCCAAGAGCAGACTGCGGATACTCATATACGCTTCTCCGTTCGAAAACTGGTCGTGCAATCAAGCAATTACTGTTCGGGATGAGCGAATACTACAAGAAACGGCGCTGACGAATATTGTGGAAATCCGTGATGCGAAGCGTCCGCAGGCCGCGCAGCCGGACGCCCGCCCTGTTCCTCTGCACCGCCTTGGGTATCAAATGGAGAAGATGGTCCGCGATGAAAGACACCTATCTCCCGTACCAGAGTGAGCGCCGCCGGCCGTCTGCTCAGAACTGGTCGCACTGGTATCTCTCGATCCTCAAGCTGGCCGTCGGATTGCTCCTGATCCTGCTGATCGCGCTGCTCTGGCTGTTGCGCCAGAACGAGATCGACGAGCAACGATCGACCTTGATTGCCGACGTGCTGTGGCTCGAGCAGAGCGTCCGCTTCCACCTCGAGGGCAACTCGGAACAACTGCGGCAACTGGCCCTGGATCTCGCCCGGACCAAGGACGACGGTACGCTTTTCACGCTGCGCGCCAGATATATCCTCAAGAACAGCCCGGAAGTCCAGCAGTTGCTCTGGCTGGACGGGACCGCGACCGCTGCACACGGAATGCCGACGCGAAACCTGCCTCGACGGGGCGGGAAGAATGCCGGTGAGAGTCCACTCAGCCGCGCCATCGAACTCGCGCAACTGGGCAAACCAACCTACAGTGATGCCTACCGGACAGAAAACGCAACCCAGTTCGAAGTCTACGTACCGATTTTCGACGGTGATCAGTATGCCGGCGCGCTGCTCGCTGTCTATTCCCTTGATGGCCTGCTCAAACAGCACGTTCCCTGGTGGTTCGCGAAGAAGTATCAGGTTCGCATCCTCGACGGCAATGGCAAGGTACTGGCCAGCAAGTCAAAAATCGACGCGGCACCAACGACAATCAGTTATCCGGTGATCTTCGACCCACCCGGCTATGGCATGGTGCTCCAGGTCACCGCCTACCGTGGCGCCGACAACCTCGCACAAACACTGATTGCGGCGCTGATCATCATTCTCGCAGCAGCTGTTTTCTGGAGTCTGTGGGCGGTGCGCGGATTGATCCAGAGGCGCCTCTACGCCGAACAGGCACTGCGTTCGGAATATGCTTTCCGCAAGGCGATGGAGGACTCGCTGATGGTCGGCATGCGCGCACGCGACATGCAGGGCCGGGTAAGCTACGTCAACCCGGCCTTCCTGAAGATGGTCGGCTTCAGTGCCGATGAGCTGATCGGCGTGGCGCCACCAATGCCCTACTGGGCGCCCGAGGAAATGGAAAGAACGCTGCAACTGCACAACGACGTTCTTGAGGGCAAAGCGCCGCATGAGGGTTTCGAAATTCGCCTGATGCGCAAGGATCGCAGCCGCTTCGACGCGCTGGTCTACGAGGCGCCGCTGATTGATGCGGACGGCCAACAGACGGGCTGGATGGCTTCGATCATCGACGTCACCGCACGCAAGCACGCCGAAGAACTCGCCCAGCAACAGCAGGAGAAACTGCAGGTCACGGCACGCCTGGTGACCATGGGCGAAATGGCTTCGACGCTGGCGCATGAGCTGAACCAGCCGCTGGCAGCGATAACCAGCTATAACACCGGCTGCCTGAACAAGCTCGAATCAGGCAACTTCAGCGCCGAGCAGCTGAAGGAAGCCCTCGGAAAACTGGCCGTTCAGGCGCAACGCGCCGGCCACATCATCCGGCGCGTACACGACTTCGTGCGCAAGAGCGAACCCAAGCGGGTGGCCTGCGACCTCGCCGAAGTGATCGACGACAGTGTCGGCTTCATCGACGGCGCAGCCAAGGCACGCGGCGTGCGTATCGTCCGCGAGATTCAGGGCATGCGCCCCGAACTGCTGGCTGACCCGGTAATGCTCGAGCAGGTGCTGCTCAACCTGATGCGCAACGGCATCGAAGCGATGCGCCACACGCCATCCGAGCTGCGCCGGCTGACTGTCAAACTCAGCCAGCTCGACAGGCAGCAAATGGAAATCCGGGTCATCGATCGTGGCCCGGGAATACCGCCCGAGGTCGAAGACAAGCTGTTCACCCCCTTGTTCTCGACCAAGGCCGAGGGCATGGGCATGGGCCTGAACATCTGCCGCTCGATCATCGAAGTCCACCACGGCCGCCTGTGGGTTGAAGCCAACCCCGACGGCGGCTCGATTTTCATCATCACTCTTCCGATTGTCATGCCATGAATCCACACGCCTACCTCGTCGACGACGACGACGCCATCCGCGACTCACTCGGCTGGCTGCTCGAATCGCGTGGGGTGCCCTGCCTGAGCTACCCCTCTGCTGAAGACTTCCTGGCTGCCTGGGATCCCTCGCTGCCTGGCTGCATCCTGCTCGACATTCGCATGGACGGGATGAGCGGACCGGAGCTTTTTGATCTCCTCTGCGAGCGTGGCAGCACCCTGCCGGTGATCTTTCTCACCGGTCACGGCGACGTGCCCATGGCCGTATCGGCCCTCAAGCAAGGCGCTTTCGACTTCGTCGAAAAACCCTGCAACGACAACGAACTGGTCAATCGCGTCATCGAAGCCCTGCAGCTCGATGAACACCAGCGCCTCGCCGCCGCCGACAGCGATTCGGTCAACAGCCTGACCAGCCGGCTCACGACACGAGAAAAGCAGGTCATGGAACGGGTGCTGGCCGGCACCCTGAACAAGGTAATCGCCGACGAACTGCAGATCAGCATGCGCACGGTCGAAGTACACCGGGCCAATCTTTTCGAAAAGATGGGCGTCCGCACTGCCGTCGAGCTGGCGCAATTGCTGGCTGGCAAGCGCTGAGCAGCGCAGCGGTCAGCGCTCCGCCCGGGCACTGCAGGCTGCGGCCTCCATCGCCGAACGCTCAAAGCCGGCCTGGGCTTGGCCAGCACGGCACTCCCAGACCGGCTCGACACCCTTCTCGCCCGGGGCACAGGCAAACTCGGCATCGACGCCAAGCCCGGCAACCCAGACCAGCCGTTCAGCGCAGTACAACAGCGGCAGGCGCGCGCGTTCCCAGGGCGGCACGGCGGCTTCCTGTAACAGCTTGCGCAGAGGCCTGGCGGGTCGCCGGGCGTCGGGCCGCAGGCGCTCGCCGCCTTGCCTAACGCGGAGAACAACGGGAGCAGCGGCGAGCAGGCGGCGGCTGATGCCTCTTCCTGTCCGGTCAACGAAGGCCACCCGCCCATCGCCCCACGCCAGCCCCAGCTCGCCATTCCAGGGCAGTGACAGGCCAGCAACGGCCGGGCGCTGCGCAAGGACGTACAACTCGCCCCGATAGGCATGCACTTCGCCATCGACGGTGGCTATGCAGGTCTGCGAACCGGCCGTCGCCGTCTTCAGCTGCCGCAGCGCTTCGTCAAGCCAGCGCGCCTCCGGTGCGCGAAAGCCGCTGGCCAGCAGTTCCGAGCGCAACAGGTTGCGTGCTCGCGGCGACGAAAGCGCATTGAAACGCGCCAGTTCAATGCGCCCGCACTCACTGCTCAGGCCAGCCCGATCGGCCTTCGCCAGTTCATCGAGAAGCTCGGTCGCCTCGGCGAAATGGCGCGCGGCACGCGCCAGTGCCCGAGCGGCGCCGGGGAACTGCACGGCGATGCGCGGCATGACTTCGCGTCGCAAGTAGTTCCGCCGATAGTGGGAATCGCGATTGCTTTCGTCTTCGATCCACGCCAGGGAATGCTCTTCCGCATAGCGCACGATCAGCGACCGCGAAACATCAAGCAGCGGGCGCATCAGGCGCGGACCGTCGGACAGCGGCCGCTCGGCAGGCATCCCGGCGGCGCCGGCAACCCCCGCACCGCGCAGCAACCGGAAGAGAACCGTCTCGGCCTGATCGTCGCGATGATGGGCGAGTGCCAAGCAGTCGGCTCGACAGGCGGCAAATGCCGCATGACGCACGCGCCGAGCGGCGCCTTCGAGACCCTCACCGCTGACACGTGGCACCTCGACGCGAGCAATTTCCAGCGGCACTTGCAGGCGCCGACAGAAGTCGCCGCAGAAATCCGCCCAGGCACCGGAGTTGCGGCTCAGACCGTGATCAACATGAATCGCCGAGAGATCAATTTGCAGCCCTGAGCGACGCAGGCGGTCGAGCGCGTGCAGCAACACCACCGAGTCGACGCCTCCGGACAGCCCGACGCACAGCCGAGATCCGGGCCGTAGTCGCGCCTCGAGAAACGCCGCAAGCGTCTGCAGAATTGGGCCTGCAGCGTCCCCCAAGCCGGCCTTAATGTGAAAGCCCCACAAGCGCCTCACGAAACGCCCGCCTCCCCTTACGGGCCAGGGGCCGGAGGTGAGGCGGGGAATTCAGGGAGCATGCTCCCTGCCCGCCGAACGATTCCGGCGTGCAAGCCGGAATGCGCACTGCCAGTGGAGGCGGTAAATTCCGGGAGCATGACTTCCTGCCCGGCAAACGATTCCGGCGTGCAAGCGGCAATACGCACGGCAAGTGCACGCTAACGGCCATGCAGACCGTTAGCGGCGCGCCTGCTCTTTGACCCGACCATAGGCCATCAGACGCTCAAGGCGAGTCTTCAGCAAGTCGCGAGTCGGCACCGGCGCCAGTTTCTGCAAGGCATCCTGCAGAGCCGCCTTGAGGTTTCTCGCCATCGCCTGATGCGCACGATGCGCACCACCGGTCGGCTCTTCGACGATGCTGTCAATCAAGCCCAGCGCCTGCAAGCGCGGCGCGGTGATACCCATGATTTCGGCAGCGGTGCTTGCTTTTTCAGCGCTCTTCCAGAGAATCGTCGCGCAACCTTCGGGCGAAATCACCGAGTAGGTCGAGTACTCCAGCATCTGCACCACATCGCCAACGCCGATGGCCAGTGCACCGCCAGAGCCACCCTCACCGATGACGGTGACGATGATTGGTACTTTCAGCTCAGCCATTACGTAGAGATTGCGACCGATCGCCTCCGACTGCCCACGCTCCTCGGCGTCGATGCCCGGGTAGGCCCCCGGCGTATCGATGAAGGTCAACACCGGTATGCGAAACTTCTCGGCCAGGCGCATCAGCCGCATGGCCTTGCGATAGCCCTCCGGACGCGGCATACCGAAGTTGCGAAAAATCTTTTCCTTGGTGTCGCGACCCTTCTGATGACCAATCACCATCACCGGCTGACCGTTGAAGCGGGCCAGACCGCCGACGATCGCATGGTCGTCGGCAAAGGCGCGGTCACCGTGCAACTCCTCGAAGTCGGTGAAGATCAGCGACAGGTAATCGAGCGTGTAAGGGCGCTGCGGATGGCGCGCCACCTGCGACACCTGCCACGCCGAAAGCTTGGCATAGGTGTCCTTGGTGAGCGTCTGGCTCTTCTTCTCGAGGCGGCCGATTTCGTCAGAGATATCGACCGCAGAATCGTCCTGAGCAAAGCGCAGCGCTTCAATCTTGCCTTCGAGATCGGCGATCGGTTGTTCAAAGTCGAGGAAACTGGTTTTCATCAGGCCCAACCGTATTGGTAAACATGCGGGTTTGCAATAGCCCGGCATTCTACCGCGAAAGACCGCGTCGAGCTTTGCTGCAAGAGAAAACGAAGCCCGCGAAGTCAATACGCGAAGGGAAGCGGGTCGAAGCTGCGCCAAGGCTGGCAGGGAGGCAGCTGTCGCCATGGCAATAGTGCCTGGCCATCGCCTGCTGCAGACCGTTATCGTCAAGCGGGAAGAAAGCGGAGCGCCGCCGAACATTGGCCGCGAGCTTGAAAAAACGCCGCCGCTGGCCTCCAGGAGGTCAGCGGCGGACGAATGCTGCATGCGGGCAAAGTGAAAGCCGTGAGTCAGTGACTCCGCCCAGAGAGGCTACCTACCTACTTGATTACCAGCTCCGGTCCCATCAGGGCGTACGGCAAAGCGGTAGAGATCCACGGCACGTAGGTCACCAGCACGAGGAACAGCATCAGCACGCCGACAAAGGGCATCGCTGCCTTCACCACGGTCGCCAGACTCATGTTGGTAATGCCCGAAGTCACGAACAAGTTCAGGCCAATCGGCGGGGTAATCATGCCGATCTCCATGTTCACCACCATGATGATCCCCAGATGGATCGGGTCAACCCCCAGTTCCATGGCGATCGGAAAGACCACCGGCGCGACGATCACCAGCAGACCGGAAGGCTCCATGAACTGGCCACCGATAAGCAGCAGGATGTTCACCGCAATCAGGAAGGTGAACCAGGTGAAACCCGCTTCCAACATCCATGCCGTAATGTCCTGTGGAATGCGTTCCGCCGACAGGGTATGGGCAAACAGCAGTGCGTTGGCAATGATGAACATCAGCATCACCGTCGTACGGGTAGCGTGCAGGATGGTCGCACGCGACTCGGTGCCAAACAGCGCCGGGAAGAAATTCTTGACCAGCAACACCAGATTCCGACGCCAGATGCCCAGACCGCCCATCAAGCACTTCGCGATTGACCCATGCGCACGGCCCACCTTGACCAGATAGCCGATGAAGATGGCGGCCGACATCAGCAAGCCCCAGAACGCCCGTATCTTGCCGGTCGCTTCCATGCCGTCGGTGGCGAAGAAGGACAGGATCATCCAGACCATGAAGAACGAGACGGCGTAGACGCCAGCGTTGAAGCCAACACGAGCCGAGTGGTGGTCCGAGGCTTCAACCCAGGGAGTCTCCTTCAAGGGCCCCATGTCGCGATAGACGAACAGGGCCACCAGAATGGAGTAGACCGCGGCGACAACGGCGGCTTCCGTAGGCGTGAATACACCGCCATAGATACCGCCCATGATGATCACCACCAGAAACAGTCCCCAGCCGGCTTCCTTGGCGCCGTCCAGGATCGCGCCGAAACCCCGCCACTCTTCCTTCGGCAGCCCCTTGACCCGGGCAACGACGTAGATGGCCCCCATCAGCATCAGACCGGCAATCAAACCCGGAACAACACCGGCGAGGAACATCCGTCCGACGGAAACGTCGGTGGCAGCCGCATAGACCACCATCACGATCGACGGTGGAATCAGGATACCGAGGGTACCGGCGTTGCAGATGATGCCTGCCGCGAATTCCTTCGAATAACCGACCTGCCGCATGCCGGCAATGGCGATGGTACCGATGGCGACCACCGTCGCTGGCGATGAACCCGACAAGGCTGCAAACATCATGCAGGCAAGCACCGAGGCCATGGCCAAGCCACCCTGGAAGTGGCCGACACTGGCGATCGCAAAATTGATCAGTCGCTTCGCCACACCCCCTGTCGACATGAACGCCGAAGCCAGGATGAAGAAAGGAATAGCCAGCAGCGTGTAGTTCTGCCCGGCGCCAAACAGCTGAATGGCCACCGACGACAGCGAGTCGTGGGAAAAGAAGGTGACGAAAAGTATCGCAGACAAGCCGAGAGAAACGCCGACCGGAACACCGATAAACAGCAGGCCAAGCACCATCGCAAAAAGAAAGAGAGAGTTCATCCTTGGTTCCTTAGTCGTTTAGTCTTTCAAGATGTGCTTGTTCTCTTCGACCATGTCTTCTGCTTCATGGCCGCTGATGAGGAGCTTACGGTGGCCGGTTGCGATATCGACGAAAGCTTGCAAGGAACGGAACGCCATCAGCGCCAGGCCCACCGGCAGGATCAGCAGCAACAGCCAGCGGTGGACTCGCGACTGAATACCAAAGGCATCCTGCATGAATCCCGGATAGTGCAGTTCTTCCGAACCAATGCCGATCTTGTACATCTTCAGCCAGTAGTCGATGGCTCCACCCTTGGTATCGACACCGAACAGGGCAATCCAGGATGAATCGAGCAATACGAGACCGTAAAGCATGCAGCAGGCCGCGCCAATCAAAGACAGCACTTTGGTGACCGGTGAGGGAACGGCCTTGATGATGATGTCAACGCCCAGGTGCAGGCTGGTGCGCAGACCGTAACCCATGCCCAGAATGATCAGCCAGGAAAAGGCAGTGGTGTTGAATTCGAGAGCCGCCGCCCAGCCGGTATTAAATCCGTAGCGGGCGACCACCTGAAAAAATGACACCGCCATGATGGAGGTGATCACCAGCACGAGGAGTGACTCCTCGGCGTGCGCCATGGCCTTCGGGAATTTCTTTTCGAGTGCCCAGAGAATTACTATGAAGATCAGAAGGTAAACGTGAAACCAGTAAGCTCCCATGGCATACACCTTTAGTCATGTTCTTGAAAGAATGCCATCGCGCCAGAAGAAGCGAGCTCGCAACGAACTAAACCGCTGAGAGCGCAAGGCTGAGGGCACTCGGACGACCCGATTCATGATGCTTTCGCTTGCGGGCCCAAGGAAAAGGGCCAGAAGAATCCTGGCCCTTTCCTGTCTGGTAAGTTACGAACCAGCCGCAGCCTTGACTGTGTCTGGACCGATTTCCTTCTCGAACTTCTTCCATACCGGCGTCATAGCTTCCACCCACTTCTTGCGCTGCTCGGGAGTCAGCTTGTTGACCTTGCCGCCCGCCTTGATGATGTTCTCACGGTTGGTCGCTTCGTCTGCCTTGACTTTCTCATTGGTTTCGTTGGAAACCTCGTCGACGATCTTCAGGAACTGGTCGCGGACGTCAGGCTTGAGGCTGTTGAGCCAATCTGCCGAGGTCAACAACATATAGGCCAGCAACTGATGGTTGGTTTCGGTGGTGCTGTCCTGAACTTCGAAGAACTTCTGGGTATAGATGTTCGACCAGGTGTTTTCCTGACCATCGACAACGCCGGTCTGCAGCGCGCCATAGACTTCAGCGAAGGCCATCGGCTGCGGCGAGGCGCCCATCGCGCCAATCATCGCCTTGGCCACGTCAGAGGTCTGCACACGGAACTTCATGCCCTTGGCGTCAGCGGGCACGATCAGCGGCTTGTTGGCCGAGAAGTACTTCATGCCCGACATCCAGTAACCCAGCCCGACGAAGCCGACACCCTCCATCGACTTGAGAAGCTTCTTGCCCTCGGGCGAGTTGGTGAAACGGATCGCCTGATCAATATCGACGAAGATGAACGGCAGATCAAAGACGCCAAGCTTCGGCGTATATGAACCGAACTTGGAGAGCGAGGGAGCCAGCAACTGCACGTCACCGACGAGCAGCGCCTCAAGTTCCTTACTGTCGCCGAACAAGGTGCTGTTGGGATAAACCTCGATGCACATCTTGCCGTTCATTTCCTTGTTGACGCGTTCCGCCAGACGATTCGATGCGACCACCTTCGGGTGCGTCGAGCCACCGGTCACATGGCTGAGCTTGGCGATGACTTCGCCCTTGTCACATTGCGCCGACGCCGCCGTGGCGCTTACCGCCATGGCAATTGCGGTCAGGGTCATGCTGATCTTCTTCATGTGCTTCATGCGATCTCCTCCTTAAGGAAAGGTACTACGTGTGAATATTTTGTCTTCTCCGTTCGGCAAGCTGGGTGCCTGCGGCGCAAAGAATAATCATTCTAGTCCTGCAAACGCAAGCGTCAGCCATCGTCGCGTGCTCCATCGATCGCCCTTCTGACCATCACCGGTCCGGAAGCTGCTGCACTCCGCGACTCAGCGACCGAGCGTAGAGGCCGATCGTTGCGAGGACACTGGCAAGTGTATTCTCGGCTCGCAGGAGGCGACAGCGTGTCGGCTTCGCGAAGAAAAGCTGTTCGTCAGCAAGCAGTTGTATGATCGAAAACGCCCTCCGGTTCGACGCTGATTCTGACCGATCACCTGCTCAACGGCCATTGTGGATTTCCGCAAGAGTGACGCTTCGCCGGGCAATCGAAGCTCGCCCTGGTCTGGCAGCGAGTTGCATGCCTCGCACGAATAGGGGCACCTGATCAGGTCAGCATGGCCCGTTCGATAACATCGAAAAACATGCTTTCGTCACCGAGCGGCGCAGGCGCCTTTCGTGGACATGCGTCTGACAGCGAGAAGCAGGCCCGTGACTGCCCGATTCGACCTTCATACACCACTCAGCGAACCGCCGCCGGACGGCGCGCTGCCATTGCCGCGGACAATCGGGTAACGGGTGGTTGACATCACCGCCCTGTTAAAGCAGCCGCATGGGCGCCGGCCGCAGCCCAAGCTTGCCGGCAGAGCGGGCAAGCCTGGGGCAACGAACGGAGCGCTGCGCCCAGATCCCGGACGCCGGCACCGGCGAGGCACGCTGTGAAGCCCAGCCGAGCTCCGGAAAGCCGCTTCCACACCGCTCGCGGTTTACCGGAAGCCGTCTGGCCGGACGCGTCACGCGAAGCCGCTGCAATGGATTTTGCATAGCGTGCGCGCTGCCGAGAAGATGGCCGCGCCGTACCGCGATCAAGGATCACCGGAGCAGAGTTGCGGACTTCGCCATCCGATTGCCAATTGACGGCGGCGGCGACCGCTACCTATACTGCCGCCCGATCCTCCGCATGCCCCATTCCACAGCGACGTTTTTCGCGCACGGGTGGCAGCAGCCCGGAGTCTGGAGTCCGGACCGAATCTCGCAGTCATTGAGGAAACCCTGATGCGCCGAACGAAGATTGTGGCCACCATCGGCCCCGCCACCGCGACACCGAGCACCCTGCGACGACTGCTGGCTGCGGGTGTTGACGTCGTGCGACTCAACGCTGCGCACTCGGATATGAAGACGCACAGCAACAACGCGCGCCTGGTACGTGAACTGGCCAGCGAGCTTGGACGCAGCGTCGGCATTCTCGTTGACATGCCCGGCCCGAAGATTCGTACAGGCCTCGTCGAAGGCGACGAGGTCGAACTCGAGAACGGCCAGGAGTTCGTGCTGACCACCGCCAGCGACGACAGCATCGGCAACGCACGGCACGTATCGACGACCCTGCCGGATCTTGCGCAATGGGCTTGCCCGGGCGACGAGGTCTACCTCGCTGACGGCGCGATCGTGTTGCGCATACTCGAATCGGTGGGCCGGGACGTGCGCACCGAAGTCGTCCGCGGTGGCACCCTGCGCTCGCGAAAGGGCATGCACTTGCCGCGCGCCGAAGCGCACGTCGAACCCTTCACCACCCGCGACGCCCTGGCCCTGGAAATGGCCATCGCGGCCAAGGTCGACTTCCTCGGGCTATCATTCGTGCGCCGTGCCGAAGACGTCGAGCGCGTGCGCGCCATGCTCCCCAAGCGCGGCATGCGCCCCGCGCTGGTGCCCAAGATCGAGACCGCCGCCGCGGTGGACAACCTCGCCGGAATCATCGAAGCCGCCGACGCAGTGATGGTCGCCCGTGGCGATCTGGGCATCCAGATGCCGGCGCGACGCGTGCCGCTGCTCCAGAAGGAAATCATTCGTGCCTGCAACATGGCCGGAAAGCCGGTGATCACCGCCACCCAGATGCTCGAATCAATGACCCGCTCGCCCTTGCCAACCCGCGCCGAGGTCAACGACGTGGCCAACGCGGTACTCGATGGGACGGACGCCCTGATGCTCTCGGAAGAGACGGCGGTCGGGCAGTTCCCTTACGAAACGGTGCGCATGATGGGTGAAGTCGCCGAGTCGGCCGAGGACTCGCCGCACGAGCACCTCCACCCCGCCGCGATCTCGGCCGCTACCGCCGATCGCGTCGCCTGGGCCGTGGCACACGCCGCAGTGCAAGCGGCCGAGGATCTCAGCGTCGCCGCGATTCTCTGCCCGACGCGCAGCGGCCTGACCGCGCATCGCGTCGCCGCCTTCCGTCCGAGGATGCCAATCGCCGGGATCTCGACCGCCCCGCAAGTCCTCGGCGGTCTCAGTCTGGTGTGGGGCGTGCAACCCCTGCTGGTTCCCGACAACTCCGATGGCGATCAATTGCGCCTGGCCATCGCCGCGGCGAGGCGTGCAGGACTCGCTCGTGATGGCGATCTGGTAGCGGTCGTTTTCGGTTCCACCGGGCCACGTGCCGGCAGTACCGACAGCGTGCGCATCGTTCGCGTCTGAGCCACAGCCGACCGGGGCGCGGCCTTCCGGATCAAGCAGACAAACGGACGAAGCAGGCCGCACCCAACCCCAAGCAGAATCGTCTGGCAAGTGCCGCGGCAAGCAAGCCGCAGGGACTGCGCAGACCTGGCGCTGCGCTACCCCCTTGGCCTGTCGCGGCCGCTGGGTTACGCTCCGCCTGTCGCCACCTCCGCACGGACCCAGACCATGTACGCTTCGTCAGCTTCGCACCCCGCCATCGCCATCAAGATCGCCTGCCTGGGCGTCGCCTCCCTGCTGCTGGCTGCCTGCGGCAAGGAACCGGAAGTTGCCGCACCGCCGCCAGCAGTGGCCGCTGCTCCTGGCGCGACCGACGCCGAGAAGGTGCTCAACGTCTACAACTGGTCGGACTATATCGACCCAGAGACCGTCAAGAACTTCGAGAAAGCGTACGGGATCAAGGTCAATTACGACGTCTTCGATTCCAACGAAGTGGTCGAGACCAAGCTCCTGGCGGGCAATACCGGTTACGACCTGGTGATGCCCTCGGCCCAGTTCATGGAACGTCAGATCAAGGCTGGCGTGTTCCAGAAGCTGGACAAGGCCCTGCTGACGAATCTCGGCAACATGGATCCGTCGATCATGCAGCGCGTCGCCTTGCACGATCCGGACAACGCGCATTCCGTTCCCTATATGTGGGGGACCGATGGCATTGGCTATAACGTCGACCAGATCAAGCAGATCATGCCCGATGCGCCGCTGGACTCCTGGGCACTGGTGCTCGATCCGAAGGTCGCCGCCAAATTCAAGGATTGCGGAATCTCGATCCTTGATGCCGCCTCCGACATCCGCAGCATCGTCCTGATCTACCTCGGCAAGGATCCCAACAGCCAGGATCCCGAGGATCTGAAACTGGTCGAGGAGCAACTGATGCAGATCCGCCCCTATGTGCGCAAGATCAATTCATCGCAATACATCGAGGATCTGGCCAACGGCGAGCTGTGCATTGCGGTCGGCTACAGTGGCGACATACTGCAAGCCCGCGATCGCGCCAAGGAGGCCGGCAAGGGTGTGAATGTGGCCTACTCCCTGCCGAAGGAAGGGACGATCATCTGGTTCGACATGATGGTCATTCCGGCCGATGCCAAGCATCCGCGCAATGCGCATCTGTTCATCGACTACCTGATGCAAGCGCAGGTGGCGGCGAACAACTCCAACGCGGTGCATTATCCGAACGGCAATCTCGCTTCGGAGCAATTCATCGATCCCGAGGTGAAGAACGATCCCAGCGTCTTCCCCAGCGCCGAGGTGAAAGCCAAGCTGTCACCCGAGCTGGCAGTTGGCGACGAATACAACCGCCTGTTGACCCGCAGCTGGACGCGCTTCCAGACAGGCCAGTGATGGCCGTCAATGTGAAAGTCGCGCAGGCCACTCACGAAGCGCCCTTCTCCCTTCGCGGGGCATTTCGCGCGGGCACTTGAATGGCTTCATCGGCACCGGCGACCCGCCCAGGTCATCCTTGGAACGATCCCGCGCTCGAGCCCTACATCCGCATCGAGCGGGTCAGCAAGCGCTTCTCCGGCTTTGTCGCCGTCGATGATGTCTCGCTGAACATCTATCGCAGCGAGCTGTTTTGCCTGCTCGGTGGCTCGGGTTGCGGCAAGACGACGCTGCTGCGCCTGCTGGCCGGCTTCGAAGAGCCGAGCAGCGGCAAGATCTCTATCGATGGTCTGGACATGAGCGGCATCCCACCGTACGAGCGTCCGGTCAACATGATGTTCCAGTCCTACGCCCTGTTCCCGCACATGACCGTCGACCAGAACGTCGGCTTTGGTCTGAAGATGGAACATCGCTCCCGCTCCGAGATTGCCGACCGCGTCGCCCAGATGCTCAAACTGGTACGCCTTTCCGAGTTTGGCAAGCGCAAGCCGGAGCAGCTGTCGGGCGGCCAGCGGCAGCGCGTCGCGCTGGCGCGAGCGCTGATCAAGCAGCCCAAACTGCTGTTGCTCGACGAACCCCTGGGCGCCCTCGACAAGAAACTGCGTGAGCACACCCAGTTCGAGCTGGTGAATCTGCAGGAAGAACTGGGGGTGACCTTCGTGGTCGTCACCCACGACCAGGAAGAGGCGATGACTCTCTCCTCGCGCATCGGGGTCATGGATCACGGCAAGATAGTGCAGGTGGGCACACCGCAGGAGGTCTACGAATCGCCGGGCAATCGCTTCGTGGCCGAATTCATCGGCTCGGTGAACCTCTTCGAAGGACAGGTGACCGCCAGCGAGGCCGGTCACCTGCGCATCGTCTGCCCACAGCTCGAACGACCGCTCGACGTGCTCAGCGGCGACCTTTCGGCCCCCCAAACCAGGCTCTGGGTGGCGATTCGCCCCGAAAAAATCCAGCTCTCCCTGCAAGCACCGCAGGCCGCAAGCAACTGGACGCGCGGGCTGGTAAAGGAAATCGCCTATCTGGGCGATCTATCGGTACTGCTGATTCGACTCGAATCCGGCCAGACCGTCCGCGTCACCCGCCCCAACGTCTGGCGTCACGAAGAAGAGCGCATCACCTGGGAACAGGAGGTTTATTTGTACTGGCACGACAGCAGTCCGATGATCGTCCGCGAATGAAACCGGAACAGCAGTCCGGCCAGGCCGCTACGCCCGCGACAGAAAGATTCGCTGGCAGCCGCCGCGCACTCGATATGATCGGCGAACTGCCACCCTGCCGCTGGGCACGAGCGCTCCTGATGCGTCGGCGAATCAGTGCGCGCTCCGCCGTCGTTGCCGTCCCCTACCTGTGGCTGTTGTTGTTCTTCGTCGTGCCCTTCGTGATCGTGCTGAAGATTTCCTTTTCGGAAACGCAGATCGCGATGCCGCCGTATCAGCCCTTGCTGGAATGGGTTGGCGAGCGGCTCACCGATATCCGGCTGAACGTCAATCCCGGCAATTTCCTGTACCTGATCGAAGACAGCCTGTATCTGCGCGCCTTCGCCAATTCGCTGCAGGTGGCAGCCGTGTCCACCCTGGCGGCACTGTTGATCGGCTATCCCCTGGCCTACGCCATCGCGCGCAGCGATCGGCGCTGGCGCGGCATCCTGCTGATGCTGGTGATTCTGCCCTTCTGGACGTCCTTTCTGCTGCGCGTCTATGCCTGGATCGGCCTCCTGAAAAACAACGGCCTGCTCAACAACTTCCTGATCTGGCTGGACATCATCGATCAGCCGATCGTCATGCTGCAGACCGATTTCGCGACCTATCTGGGCATTGTTTACTGCTACCTGCCGTTCATGGTCATGCCGCTCTATGCCAATCTGGAAAAAATGGATCTCACCCTGCTCGAAGCCGCAGAAGACCTCGGTTGCCGCCCGCTGCGCGCCTTTGCCTGCATCACCCTGCCCCTTTCCCTGCCCGGCATCGTTGCCGGCTGCATGCTGGTCTTCATCCCCGCCGTCGGCGAGTACGTCATTCCCGCCCTCCTCGGTCCATCGGACTCGCTGATGATCGGCAAGGTACTGTGGACCGAGTTCTTCAACAACCGCGACTGGCCGGTCGCGAGCGCTGTCGCCATCGTCCTGCTCCTGCTCCTGGTCGCGCCGATCATGTATTTCCAGCGCCTGCAGGGACGCGCAAGCGGCGCGCGATCATGAAAGCCAATGCCTCGCCGATCAGGCTGTCGTTCCTGGTGTTCGGCTTTGCCTTCCTGTACATCCCGATCCTGTCGCTGATCTTCTACTCCTTCAACAGGTCGCGCCTGGTGACCGTTTGGGGAGGATTTTCGACCGAGTGGTACGGCCGGCTGTTCGAAAACGCGCAGATTCTCGATGCCGCGTGGCTGTCGCTGCAGGTCGCGGCAATGAATGCCACCGGCGCCACCCTGCTGGGCACCCTGGCCGGCCTGGCCCTGGCGCGCTTTGGCCGCTTCCGCGGGCGCACGCTGTTTACCGGCATGATTACCGCCCCGCTGGTCATGCCCGAAGTGATCACCGGCCTATCGCTACTGCTGTTGTTCGTGGCCACCGAGCATGCTTTCGGCTGGCCCGAGGGCCGCGGCGTCAGCACCATCACCATCGCCCACATGACGCTGACCCTGTCCTACGTGGCGGTAATCGTGCAATCGCGGCTGTCGTCGCT
>LBIU01000152.1 GCA_000987445.1 Candidatus Accumulibacter adiacens
CGCAGCACCATGACCCAGAACGACCTCGACAACGGTCGCCTGGTTTGCCTGATCGGCGTGGCGGTGATCAAGCCGGCCGAATTCGTCATCTTCCGCATCGGCCAGAAAACCGCCGATGCCCGTGCCTGAGAGAGGGGACTGAACCATGGCTGAGCGAATCACACCCTACGGCGCCTTCAACTTCGTCGTCAATTTCGACGGCGGCGAGGAGTTTGGCGGCTTCTCCGATGTTTCCGGCATCGGTACCGAGGTCACCGTCGCCGAGTACCGTTCCGGCAACGACAAGGAGAACCATGTGCGCAAGGTCGCTGGCGTGCACAAGGTCAGCGACGTCACTCTCAAGCGCGGCATCGTCAATTTCGACAGTCTGTGGTCGTGGCTCGACGAAACGCGCACCGCCGGCCCGGCGGCCCAGAAGACGGTTGCCTTGACGCTGCTCGACGAAGCCCACAACCCGGTGCGTACCTGGCTGCTGCGCGGCTGCATTCCAATGAAGTACACCGGCCCGACCCTGGCCGGCAAGGGCGGTGGCGACGTGGCGATGGAAGAGATCGTACTCGCCGCCGAAGGTTTCGAGATCCAGGCCTAGGCGCGATGGCCGCGATGATCCACAAGCCTCTCCTGGCCGCAGCGCGTAGCCGCAGCGGTTTCGCGGGGAAGCGGGCATGAACGGCCTGTCCTTCGAGCTGGCGCCGCCGGCCGTCGCGCCGGACCCGAACCGCGTCGATGTGGCCTGCTTCGTGGGCTATGTCGGACGACGGGCGAGCGCCCTGCCGGCCAGCGTGCGTACGGCGCTGGCCGAGGGGCGCTGGATCGGTGGGCCGTGGGCGCGGCCGGATGCGGAGGTCGAGGCACTGCTGCAACTGCCGGTGGTGGTCGACAGCTGGAACGCCTTCGATGCCTTGTTCGCCTGGGATCGGCGGCCGGTCATGCGGCCGGCCGGCAGCGGCGAGCGGCACTGTGCCAGCTATCTTGGCGCGGCGGTGCGCAGCTTCTTTGCCAATGGCGGGCGGCGCGCCGTGATCGTGCGCTGCGGCGATCCCTGGCCCTACCTCGAGGCGGCCGGGAATCGTGCAGCGCAGCGCACGACCCGGCTGGCGGCGCTGCTGGCCAGTGCCTCGAATGCGATGGACCCGGCGAGCTGGATCGGTATCGGCCACCTTTCCGGTCTGCCCGAAGTGACGCTGCTCTGCCTGCCGGATCTGGCCGATATCTGCGCCGCGGAACCGACGATGGTCGCGGTGGTGGTCGAGCCGCCCAGCTCGCCAGAGGTCTTCGTCGAGTGTTCGAGCAACGCCGCGGCAGCCGTCGAGCAGGATGTCGGTCTGCGCGACCTGGCGCCGCCGCGTGCTGATGACGAGGGTTTCATCGCCTGGCGCGACGCGCTCGGCACGGCCCGCGAGCGCCTTGCCCGGCTGCACCGCGAGATGCTTCTCGTCGCGGCGCTGCCGCTGCCGATGCAGAACGCGCGCAACGCCTCTTCCTGGGCACAGGCCGATTTCCACGCCTACCTGGAAAACGCCGGCCTGCTCGCGGCACCCGACAGCAGCAACGGCGGCCGTGCCGCGGCCAGCGCTTTCGTACAACTGGCTTGGCCGTGGCTGAGGACCAGTCACAGCGCCGACCTGCCAGGCGCGCTCGAAGCGCCCGAGGGCCTGCTCGCCGGCCTGCTGGCGATCAACGCCCTGGCGCGAGGCACTTTCCGCTCCGTCGCCGGCACGCCACTGGCCGCGGTGTCCGGTAGCGAACCGGTTCTCGCCTGGAGCGGCGGCGCCGAGACGCCGTCCGACCGCCTCGCGCAACGCGTTTGCGTGATCGCGCCTTCGCCGGAGGGCTGGGTGTTGCACTCGGATGTCACCGCCAGTGTTGACGAAGCCTGGCGGGCGGGCGGTGTCAGCCGGCTGATCGGCGCGCTGTTGCGGGCGGCCCGGCGCACCGGTGAAGCGGCGCTGTTCGAGGCCAGTGGACCGGCTCTCTGGCAGCGCATCGAGCGCACACTCGGGCACCTGCTGACTGCCTTCTGGCGCGAGGGCGCGCTCGGTGGCGCTTCGCCGGAGGAGGCATTCAGCGTGCGTTGCGATCGCAGCACGATGAGCCAGAGCGATCTCGACAACGGCCGTCTGCGCGCCGAAGTCAGTGTTCTTCCGGTGGCGGCGGTGGAGCGCATCACCGTCGTTCTCGACCTCACGGGCGGCGGTGCGGCGGAGCCGCTGCGCGAGGTGGCGTGATGAACGACCTCCCCCTGCACGTCTTCCGCTTTCATGTCAGCTTCAGCCAGCAGTCGCTGGCCAATCCGAGTGGCGACGACGTGGCCCTGTGTCAGGGGGCGTTCTCCGAATGCACCGGGCTGGAAGCGACCATGGAACCCAAGGTGATCAAGGTTGGTGGCAGCAACTACGGCGCCGTGCAGCGCGCCGGTCAGGTGAGCTTCGCCACGGTGGTGCTCAAGCGCGGCATGACCGACACCCGCGACCTGTGGAACTGGTTTGCCAGGGTCGGCGCTGGCGCCTATGCCTACCGCCTGCAGGTCGAGATCGAGATGCGCAACAGCGCCGACGAGCCGGTCGTGCGCTGGGCGCTGCGCCGCGCGCTGCCGGTCAAGTTCAAGGCCGCCGACCTTAATGCCAAGGGCAGCGAGATCGGCATCGAGGAACTGCATCTGGCCCACGAGGGCCTGGTGCTCGTCAGCTGAGGCCGACCATGCCCGAATTTCCCGACGACCTGGTCGATACCCCCGCCACCTTCGAGACCATGACCGGCCCGAAGGTGACCGTGCCGGTGCATTTCAATCCGGCCAGCCTGCAGCACACGGTTTCGAACACCCTCAAGGAAGAGGGCCGGGGGGCCAAGAAGAAGCAGTACGTCAGTCAGACGACGGCCAAACTGACCATGGACGTGGTCTTCGACAGCACCGACACCGGTGAGGACGTGCGCATCACCACCAACAAGATGGCGCAGCTCCTGCAGCCGGTGCCCGAGGGCCAGAGCAAGAAGGTACCGCCGGTGGTGAAGTTCAGCTGGGGTGCCTACGCCTTCACCGGCATGGTCGAGCAGTACAAGGAGACGATCGATTTCTTCGCCGCCGGCGGTCTGCCGCTGCGCTCGTCGATCAACCTCACGCTGTCCAGTCAGGATGTCACCTTCGAGGGCGGCACCAGCAGCGATCATGCCTCTGTCGATGGCGAGCTGAGCCCCGAGCCGGTGGTCGTAGCCGACGACGAGGGTCCGCTCGGCGGAGCGCAGGGTGCCGCCAACAAGGCTGGTGACCCGCGTGCCGCCCGTGGCATCGCGGCGGCCAATGGCTCGGCGAGCCTGCGTTTCGGCGCCGGCGGCGGACTTGCCGTCGGGGCTTCGGCAAGCCTCGGTTTCTCGGCCGGCGCCTCGGTTGGAGCGGGCTTTTCGGCGGGTATCGGGGCGTCGGCTGGCGGTGGCTTTTCGGCGTCGGCGGCGGCCTCGGGCGGAGGCAGCGCAAACCTGTTGCCGGCGGCGGCCTTCGCTGTCGGCGGCGGCGCCGGGCTCGGCCTGAGCGTTGGCGGTGGTGCCGCGCTGGGTGTCAGCGCCGGGGTTGGAGCGGGTATCGGCGTCGGAGTAGGGGGGGGAGCAGGGCTGAGCGTCGGTGGCGGCGCGTCGGCCTCGCTGGGCGGCGGCGCAGGGCTGTCCGCTGGCGCCGCTTTCTCCGGGCTGCGGGCCGAGAGCAAAGTGAGTTCACGACCGCTCTCGGCCGCCAATCTTCTGCCGGGCTCGGCGAGCATTTCCAGCGCCGGCAAGGTGGCCGTCGGTGGCCGGCTGATCGACGGTGGCGGCAGCGGTTTGAAGGCCGATGTCAGCGGTGACGCCGAGTTCGTCATCGGCCCACGTTAGAGGCAAAGGAGCGATTGATGCCGATCATGATCGAAGAGATGCAGGCCGAGGTCCGGCCGGAGCAGGAAGCAGCGCAGGCGACCAGTGCCGCGCCGGCGCCCGATGCGGCGCGCGAGGCCGAGTCCGTCGAAGCGACGCTGCGCGAACTCGCGCTGCGCAACGAGCGTCGGCAGCGCTGGCTCGCCGATTAGGAGGCCACCACCATGCCTGCCGAAAACTCCGTCAGTCAGTCCGCGGTCTATCGTGCCCGGCCGACGCTGCGCCTCGCCGGGCAGGAGGATCTGCGCGTTTCGGAGTTGCTCATCGGCATGTGCATCGAGGAATCCGAGGGGGGCATGAGCACCGCCGAACTGCGTTTCTCGAACTGGGCCAGTACCACCGACGCCGGTGCGGAGTATGCCTTCGAAGATGGTTCGCGGCTCGCGCTGGGCACGGCCATCGAGGTCTATGCCGGTGACGAGACACAGGCCCGCGAGCTTTTCCGGGGCCTGGTCAGCGGCTTCGAGGCCCAATTCGCGCAGGGCTCGCCGCCCGAACTGGTGGTGCTTGCCGAAGACCCGCTCGGTCGCGCCCGCATGGCCCGCCGCAGCAAGGTCTATGGCGACATGTCGCCGGCCGACGTGGTCAATGCCGTGGCCAATGAGCTGGGGCTGCGTCCTTCGGTGCAGGGCCTGAACGAGCCGATCGGCAGCTGGGCGCAACTCAACGAGAGCGATCTCGCTTTCCTGCGACGCCTGCTCGGGCGTTTCGACGCCGACCTGCAGATCGTCGGCGAGGAACTGCAGGTGGCACCGCGGGGCGACGTTCGCCGCGGCGAACTCACGCTGGAGTTGCACGGCCAGCTGGCGCGTGCCCGGGTCGTCGCCGATCTTGCGCAGCAGGTGACGAGCATCACCGCCGCCGGCTGGGATCCGGTCGCCGGCAGCGCTGTCAGCGCCGAGGTCAGCAGCCTCAGCCATGGCGGACCCGGTAGCGGCACGAGCGGGGCCGACTGGCTGGGCCGTGCGCTCGAAAGGCGCAGCGAACACCTCGGTCACCTGGCGCTGGCCAGCGATGCGGAAGCCCGGGCGATGGCCGAGGCAGCCTTCGATCAGCGCGCGCGGCGCTTCGTGCGTCTCGATGGTGTCGCCGAGGGCAATGCGCAACTGCGCGTCGGCAGCACGGTCGCAGTCAGCGGCTTGTCCGCACGCTGGGACAACAGCTACTACGTCGTCGAGGCCCGTCATCGCTACGACGTACGCGCCGGTTACCGCACCGAGTTCGTCGGCGAATGCGCCTACCTCGGGGAGGCGTCCTGATGGATCGCGCACCACACTTCCAGCCCGCCGCCGGATGGCTCAACGGTGCCCAGCTCGCGCGCGTGGTCGATATCGCCGACCCCGAAGGACGCAACCGGGTGCAACTGCGCCTGCTCGCCTTTGATGCCTTCGAGGGCCAGGATGCGCCGCTGTGGGCGCGCGTGGTGTGTCCCTTTGCCGGCGCCGACCGCGGCGCCTTCCTGATGCCCGACGTCGACGACGAGGTGCTGGTCGTCTTCCTGCAGGGCGATCCGCGTTATCCGCTGGTCGTCGGCGGGCTGTGGAGTGGCGCCAATTCGCCGCCCGCCGAACTCGGCGACGAGGGCAATCGCTTCAAGCGCATCCGTTCGAAGAACGGCGTCACCGTCACCCTTGACGACCAGCAAGGTCAGGAACAGCTGCTGCTGGAAACGCCGGGCGGGCAGAAACTCACACTTTCCGACGGGCCGGGCAAGGTCACCGTCGAGGACTCGAACGGCAATCGCGTCGTAATGGAAGCGGCGCGGATCAGCATCACCGCTAGCGCCGAGGTCAAGGTCGAAGCGCCGCAGGTGAAGGTCAGCGCCGGCATGGTGACCGTCGATACCGCCATGGCCAAGTTCTCCGGCATCGTCAAGTGCGAGGTCCTGCAGGCGACGTCGGTTGTCTCCACCAGTTACACACCGGGAGCGGGAAACATATGGTGAGCCATCACGAGGTGATCCTGTCGGCGCCGCGCGACCTGGCCGTTGGCGGCGCACCGGCAATCCTGCAGCGCAGCGACGAAGATTTCATCGAGGCCGTGCTGGCGAGTCTGCGCGATAGCAATGGACGTGTCGGCCTGCGCGACAGCCTGGCGCGTACGGTGAGCATTGCCAGCGGCACCGATACCCGGCCGCGCAGCAAGCGCGGCAGTGGCCGCGGTCTCTTCGACAAGCTGCGCGATGCCAGTCGCCAGCTGGGTCTCGCCGGGGGGCGGCTGGCCGCCGCGCCGGCGGTGAAGACGGAAGACCAGGTCGTCGAAGGCTTGCGCCGCGCCGCCGAAGGAACGCAGGTGCTCAAGCTCTTCCAGCCGATCCAGCGCCAGTTCAACCTGGCGGTGATGGAAGCGCGTTGCGATACGCCGGGCGAGCCGCGCATCGACCCGACGCGCGTGGAGGGCGCCGGCATGGTCATCCGCCGGCTGGTGCGCGATGCCGACGGGAATGAGGTGAAGCAGGGCTGGATGCGCGCCGGCGAAAGCCTCAAGGGCTGGGCACGCATCGCTGCGGCCGCCGACGGCGTTACCCGTGGCAACCGCCACGACCCCGAAGCGCTGCGCCGGCTGAGCCGGCCGACGACTGGCCAGCCGGTCCTCGACCGCGAAGTGAGCGCGCTGCTGGCGGCGCAGGAAGATGCGCTGCTCAACGAATCGGTGGTGCCGATGTTCGTCGCTCCGCCCGATGTCTGCAAGGCTGCTGCGGCCACGCTCTTCTACGGCCTGATACCGACCACCAGCAGTGAAAAGGCCGAAGGCGGCGCGCCCGAGTTCGACGAGGCCGCCTTCGGCCCGACGACGGCGGATTTCAAGGCGCATCTCGTTGGCCCGCTGCGCGGCCTCGCCGACAGCCTGCCGCGGCCGGGCCACCCGTTGACGTCCGATCTGGCGAGCATTGCCAGCAATGTACCCGGCTCGGAAGGGAGCGCCATGAAGCGCCTCCTGCTCTTGCTGCGCCAGCTGGCGGTCGAGTTCGACGCTTTCGGTGACGGCGCCGAGGCCGAGGCGCTGATGGGGGTGCTCAATAGCATCGCTCTGCCGCTCGCAGACGCCGCCGGCAGACCGATCTCCGGCAGTCGCCCGGCGGGCGATTTCCTCGCCGCGGCGAGCCGCATCCTGCTCAACGAAGAAGTCATCTCGCCGGCGCCGACCATCCCGGCGGGCTGGCCGGCCCTTGACAGCACGACTCGCGATGCGCTGGCACGCGCCCTGTCGGCTTGCCTGCGCGTGCGTTTCGAGGCCGTGAGCGGTGTCCCCGGGCGCTTCGACGACGCGAACGCACGCTATGTGCTGCGCGCCTTCGTGCGCCTCAAGCCCGAAGGCATTTGCCCGGCACGCACGGTGTGGGGTGAGTACAGCCCGGCTTTCGTGATCGCACCCTGGTACGAAGGCAGTGGCGCGCCGCCGGTGCAGGTGGCCTTGCCCGACCCGGGCGACAAGGAGATGCTCAAGAAGCTCAAGCCCAATGTTGCCTTCACCGTGCCGGCGTCGATGCAGAACCTGCTCAGCGGCGATCCGCTCGATTTGATGGATGGCAAGAAGCCGGCCGACAGTGGCCTCAAGCTGGGCTGGATCTGCAGTTTCAACATTCCGATCATCACCATCTGCGCCTTCATCGTCCTGAACATCTTCCTGTCGCTGTTCGACCTCTTCTTCCGCTGGATGCTGTTCATCAAGATCTGCATTCCCTTCCCGAAGAAAGGCGGAGGTGAGTCATGAGCAGCCACCCGCTGCCGCGTCCGCTGATCGGCTGGCCGCTGTTTGCGCTCCCGGATGAAGGTGGTCAGCTCGACTGGCCGGATCTCGAAGCCAGCGTGCGCCAGGGCATACGGGTGATTCTCAGCACCCGACCCGGCGAGCAACTGATGCGCCCCGAGTTTGGCGCCGGGCTCGACCGCCTGCTGCACGCCCCCAACAATCTCGCCACCCGGCGCCAGATCCGCGACTGGGTGATGGACTCGCTCGGCCGCTGGGAGCGCCGCATCCTGCTCGACCGGGTAGAGGTGTTTGAAGTCCCCGGCAAGCCCTCCGACCTGCGGGTTGAGATTGCCTACCGACTGGCCCGCTCCGGGACGCCCGGCGCGCTGGCCGTGACCGTTCGATTGGAGGAAGGCTGATGCCGATCCTGCCGCCCCGTCTCGATGACCGCAGCTTCGACGATCTGCTCGAAGACCTGCTGGCCCGCGTCCCGGCGCATACGCCGGAATGGACCAACCCGCGCCTGGGCGATCCCGGTCGTACCCTGCTCGAGCTGTTCGCCTGGCTTGGCGATGCGCTGCTCTATCGCGCCAACCTGATTCCCGAACGCCAGCGACTGGTATTCCTGAAGCTGCTCGGCCAGGGTCTGCGGCCGGCGCGCCCGGCCGGTGGCATCGTCAGTCTGGCCTTTGCCCAGCCGACCGAACTCTCTGCCGTCACGCTGGCCGCGGGTGCGCGCATCAAGGCGCCGCTGCCTTTCGAAACGCTGGCTGAAACCACCTTGCTGCCGGTCGCTGCCGAGGCCTGGTACAAACAGCCATTGGCCGACGCCGATGCGGCGCGCATGGAGGCGGTGATCGCTGGCCTGCAAAAAGTGCACCGCATCGACGGCGCCGCCAAAGGCTATCTCGCCTCACCGCTCTTCGCCGGCGGGCAGGCGGCGAGCGGCGAGGGGATAGACGTCTTCGCGCTCGGCGCCGACCGCGCCTTGTGGCTGGCACTGATGGCGCCCGCCGCGCAGCGCCCCGACCAGCAGGCGGCGACCAATATCGCCGCGCGCACGGCGCTCGGTGGTGGCGACGGCGGCGCCACCGCGATGCTCTCGGTCGGCGTCGTGCCGGCTATCAGCGCTCCGGCACTGTTCGAGGAAGTGGGCCAGCGTGCGCGCGTCTCGGTGCTGTGGGAAGTGGTGACTCGCGGCGCCGACGGCGTCAATGCCGACTACCTGACCGTCGAGCCCTTCCCAGGCGACGCCAACGACACCACCGCCGGGCTGACGCGCCCAGGCGTGCTGCGGCTGCCGATGCCCGACGAATCGTTGATCTGGGCACCGGCCAACGAGGTCGGCGAAAACCCGCGCGCCGGCGTCGGTGACAATCCGCCGCGCGTCGACGACCCGGAAAAAGCCGCCCGCCTGATTGGCTGGCTGCGCCTGCGGCCCAAGCCCGGCAGTGGCGTCGCCAGCCTCAAGCTGGCCTGGGTTGGCATCAATGCCGTCGCCGTCGATCAGCGCAATACCCTCGCCGGCCGCGTGCTCGGCGTCTCCACTGGCGCCGCCGACCAGGTCTTCCCGCTGCCGGCCGGCTCGGTCGATCCCGAAACCTTGCAAATCCAGGTCGAGGAGCCCGGGCGCGGCTATCAGCCATGGCAGCGGGTCGATGATCTTGCCGCCATTTCCGCCGACGCACTGGTGGCGCGCGAAGCGCCGGTCTTCGAGCTGGACTCCGAGGCCGCCACGCTGCGCTTCGGTGATGGCGTGCGCGGTCGGGTGCCCGAGCGGCAGATGCGCATTCGTCTGGCCTACGGTCGCTTTGGTGGCGGCCGTGCCGGCAACCTGCCGGCGGCAAGCCTGAGCGAAGTCTCCTCGGCCCGGCTGGTCGGTGCGGCGCGCACGATGCCGGCGATCAAGGTACGGCAGCCGCTGGCCACTGAAGGCGGTGAAGACGCCGAAACCCTGGCCCGCGCCGAGCAGCGCATACCGTCCATGCTGCGTCATCGCGAGCGCGCCGTGACCGCCGATGACTACCGTCGCCTGGCGCAGGAAGTGCCGGGCACGGATGTGGCGCGCGTCGAGCTGATGCCACGCTTCAAGCCGCGCGAACGGCGCTTCGATGTGCCCGGCGTGGTCAGCGTGATGGTGCTGCCGGCGCAGGTTTTCGGCAAGGCGCCCAACCCGCGCCCCGACCGGCCGTTCATCGAGCGCGTGCATGCGCATCTCTCGGCGCGCACGCCGCTGGCCACCGAGCTCTATGTGATCGGCTGTGAATACGTGCCACTTGGTGTTTCGGTCGGGGTGACGATCCGCGACGGTTTCGGTCGCGAGGCGGTGCTCTTCGAGTTGCGCGAAGCGCTGCGCCGGCTGTTGTGGCCGCTACCGCCCCATGGTCCGGGCAGTCCCGCTGGCAAGGGCTGGCCGCTCGGTCGCACGGTGCGCGAGCGCGAACTGGAAGTGGAAGTTTCGCGGGTCGCCGGCGTCGCCGAGGTCGGTGGCATCAACCTCTTCGAACGCGCCGAGATTGCCGGCCAGGGTCAATGGCGCCTGCTGACGCGCAACACGCCGGACGGCAGCCAGTCGCTCCAGTTGGCCGCCTGGCAGCTGCCCGAACTGCTCTCGGTGGTGGCCGTCGATGCGCCGGGCGGCAGTGCGGCCAATGCCGCGCCGGACGACCTCTCGGCGCTGCCCAATCCCTTCGCCGACGACAGTGCGGTCGCCGTGCCGGTCGTGCCCGAGGTGTGCTGATGGACGCCAACGGACAGCGCTTCTGGTTGCTTGCCGACGACCGGCACTGGCCGGGGCGCAGTCATGTCGATTACCGGGCTGGCTGCCGCGCCTTGTGCCTGGCCAGCGAGCGCCGTCTCTCGGCCGCCCCGGCGGACGCTGCGGCGATCGCTGCAGCGGCGCTCGAGCGCCTGCCGCGTTCGGTCGACCGGCACGGCGCCAGCGCGCGCTGGGACGAGACCGTGATGGCCATCGTCGTCATCAGCCACCTGCCCGGGGCAGGAACCCTGTTGCCGCTTGGCGAGCGACCGCGGGACTTTGCCGCCGGCTTTGACGACGTGCTTTACGTGGCGCTGGCCGATCGCCTCCTGATGCACGACCTGCGCGGGCGCTGGCCGGATACGGTCTTGCCGACGCCAGGCTTCCAGGCCTGGCGCATCGCCGCCGATCCGCTCGGTGGCGTGTGGCTGCTGGAACGTGCCACTGGTCGCCTTGCTCGCCTCAGCGGCTGCGTCCAGCCCGAGCGTCCCGCGGCCGATTATTCGCCGGACACTTTCCGCCCCGATCCCGAAAATCCCAGCCCGCCGACGCTGAAGATCTGCAACGGCGTTGCCTGGCCGGCCGGCGAGCGGCCGCAGTCGCTGGCGCTTGCTCCTGACGGCACACTGGCGCTGCTGTCATGGTTCGGCGATGGCGAGTGCCGCCTGCGCCTGCTCGATCGGCAGCTTGGCCCGCTCGGGCCGGCGCAGACGCTGGCGGATGCCGCCTTTGCCTATGCGATCGACTGGCTCGGAGTGGGTGGAGTCGCGGTACGTGTGCCGGGCCGCCGTGACGTGCCGGTGTGGGTCCCGCGGAGGTCAGCCGCCGCCGCGCTGACCCTGCAGCCGGCCGGCGATGTCTACCCGCTGGCGGCCGATGCCGAGGAAGCGCCTTTTGCCCATCGCCTCGACGATCCACCCCGTTACCCGCTGACGGACGGCAGGGTCGAACCGCTATACCGGCTGTCGCTGGCCAACCTCGCCCGCCGTGGCGAGGCGGCGAATTTCAGCGGCGCGGCGATGCACCTCATCGACAGCGGCGACCAGCAGACCGTCTGGCACCGGCTCTACGTCGAAGCCCGTCTGCCGGCCGGCTGTGGCCTGCTGGTATGGCTGGCGACCAGCGCCGAGCCGAGCGCTACCGCGGTCGATGAATGGCAGGCGCATGTCTTCGGTGAGCTGCCCGACGACGCCTTGCCTGCCGGACCCGTGCCGCACGCGGTCTGGGAACGGCAGCCTTCCGAGCTGCCCGGTCATCCTGGTCTCGGCGCCTGGGGCGCTCCAGAACCCGGCCGTGCCGGACTGTGGACGGCGCTGATCCAGCGTGCCGCACATCGGGTACGGGCGCTCAGCGGCCGCTATCTGTGGGTGCGCGTGGCCTTTTTCGGCGAGGGACGCGATTCGCCCGAACTGGCCGCGCTGCGCGTCTATGGCTCACGCTTCTCCTATCGTGATCACTATCTGCCGCGCCTGTATCGCGAAAGCGAATTCGGTGCCGCGGCCGAAAGCCCCGGTGCGGCGACGCCAGCGGATTTCCTCGAACGCCTGCTCGGCAACGTCGAGGGCGTGCTCACCGCGCTCGAAGACCGCGTCGCCGCTGCCCATCTGGCGAGCGATCCGGCAGTCGTGCCGGAAGCGTCGCTCGACTGGCTCGCCGCCTGGCTCGGCGTCGCCTTCGACACCGCCCTTCCGGAGGGACGGCGGCGCCAATGGCTGCAGCGTTCGAGCGAACTGGCGCGCTATCACGGCAGTCGCCGCGGTTTGCGCCTGGCGCTCGACATCGCCAGCGACGGCGGCGTGCGCGGCGGCGAGGTCGTGGTCCTGGAAGGCTTTCGCATGCGTCGCTTGATGAGCACGCTGCTCGGCGTCAATCTCGATGTCGAGGATGACCCGCTGCTGCCGGGCTTGGTGATCAGCGGCAACTCGGTGGTCGGCGACACCCTGATCCTTGGCGAGGCCGAGCGTGTCGAGCTGTTGGCGCTGTTTCGCGACGAGCTGACTTCGAGTGCCGAGCGCGATGCGGTTCTGGCTTTCTACGACCAGCTCGCCTTCCGCGCGCTGGTGCTGGTGCACCAGTCGGTCGAGCCGCAGGATCTGGGCCTGATCCGGCGCATCGTCGAGCTCGAATCGCCGGCCCACGTCGAGGTGCAGGTGGCGACCGCCAGCTGGCCGCTGCTGCTCGGTATCGCCAGTCTGGTCGGCGTCGATACCTACCTTGGCCCGCCGCGCGAGCGCACTCCGGCTCGCGCCGACGTCAGCAGCCTTGGCAATGGTGATTACGTCCTCGGCGTCGGCAGCCTCGATCCGCGTTTGTCGGGTGCGGCCTCGCCGTACCCGGTGGCGCCGCCGCTCGCCGACGCAGGCCCCGACATGAGCGTCGCGCATGGCCGCAGCTTCGTGCTCGATGGCAGCGGTTCGAGCGCCGCGCCCGGAGGGCGCATCAGCGAGTATCGATGGCGCCTGACCGACTAGGCGCGTGAAACAAGGGCAAGACGCCGGCAACAACCCCTTAATCAACCCGACACAAGGAGCACATCATGGCCGAGTTCGTCATCAACCAGGAAGTCCGGACCGAGACCCCCACCGTCGAAGTCACTCTGACCGCCGACAATGCGCTGCCGCTCGGGCGGCACACCTTTCGTCTGGTGGTGGTGGACGATTCCGGCAATACCTCGATCCCCGACGAGGTGATTGTCATCGTCGCCGATACCGAGAACCCGACGGCCGTACTGAACGCCCCGCGCAGCGTGAGCTTCGCGACCAGCTTCAATCTCGACGGCAGCCGCTCCTTCGACGCTGGCGGTGGCCGCGTGGTGGCCTATCGGTGGACCTACATGGGTCAGCCCTGAGCCGCCAAGCGGAGCCGATGCCATGACCACTTTCGTCAGGGGCCGCACCGTCGAGACCAAGGCCGCCGTGGTGGAAGTCGATGCCGGCCTGGCTGTCGGCACGCACCGTTTCCAACTGGTGGTGGTGAGTGACGACGGACGACGCAGCGCGCCGCAGGCGGTCGATGTGGTGGTCAGCCGGCAGCTCGCCATCGATCCGCGGCCGCGGCCGCCGCTGACCCGGCCGCCGCTGACGGAGGTGACACCGATTGTCACTCCCGTGCTCACGCCGGTGATCACCCCCGTGGTTCGGCCGACCCGTGCTCCCGCCGAAGCCCGCACGACGCGGGTGCGCAAGCCAGCCAAACCCGCCAAACCCAGGAGCGAAACATGAACAGCCCCCTTCGCCCGCCTTCCGACGACCCGCTCTACGCCTTGCCTGACGCGGCACGCCCGCACTACGCCACGGGAATGCTGCTCGATGCCGGCGACTTTGCCGATGAGCAGACCTACCACCGCAGCCGCCTGGCCCGTGCCCTGGCTTTTGTCAGCGGCGCCGGGGCGCGGCGCCTGGCCGAGGGGCTGGACGCCGATGTCGCTGGGGCCGCGGGCCTCTTTGCTGGCGGTACCCTGGCCGGTCTGCGTGTGCGTCAGGTGCCGGCGGCCGGCGAGGCGCTCGAGGAAGTGCGCATCGCCCCCGGGTTGGCGGTAGACCGGCTCGGTCGCCTGGTGGAACTGCCGCGATCGCTGTGCCTGCGCCTGACGCGCTGGTTCGACGGGGAGTTGGCAGGCGACGGCGGTGACGGCCTGCGCCTCGCCGCGCTCGACAACCCGCAGCGCTTCGCCAGCGCACGGCTCATTGCCGACGGGCCGGCGCTGCCCGCACGGGCAGTGGTCGCCGATGTTTTCCTGCGCTTCGTGACCTGTCGTCAGGCACTCACGCCGGCTTTCGCCAGCGGCCCTTTCGACGCCCTCGACGCGGTGCAGACGGCGCGCCTGCGCGATGCTTTCGAGGTCCATCTGGTGCTCCGCGGTGACGGTCTCGACGACGATTTCAACGGCCTGCCGCAGCAGGACCGCGACCTCTCCGCGCTGGCGCCGGCAGCGCGCCGCGACGCCCTGCACGACGCGGTCCTTGACGGCTGGCCGGATGGCTCTGGCAGCGCCGGCACCAGCGACGCGGCCGGTGACCTGCCGGCGCCACCGGGGCATCCGCCGGGCCTGGACCCGACCGCGGTGTTCCTGGCGCGGGTCTTCGTTCCGGTCGCGGCCGGCGACCCGCCGGCACGCAGCGGCGACGCCATCGTCGACAACGGTGGCCGTCGCGTCCTGCCGCACCTGGGGATGCTCGCCGGCGCGCTCGGGATGGGCGCTTGAACAGCAAGATCAATGGCGCGCCAAGCGGCGCTCTGGAGGATGAGTCATGAACCTGACCACTGGCGAAACTCGTGTCACTCTCGGCTCGGCGGAGGTGGCGCAGCTCAAGGAGGCCGGGACGCTGATCGAAGATCCGCGCCGCGACCGGCCACGCTACTTCGACGGCCGCTTCCTGGCCGCACGCGATCTGATTCGCGACCAGCAATACATCCTCACCCGCGAGGCCGACCTCGGCCAGGCCGCCGGCAGCGGCGTCGCCAGCGGGCTCGAGGTTGAGCGCGGCAGCGCCGGCGACCGGGTGAATGTGACCGCCGGCCATGGCGTCACCGCCGCCGGGGAGCTGGTGTTGCTGCCACGGGCCATCGAACTGCGGCTGGCCGACATCCCGCGCGCCGAGCAGTTGTCGGCACGCTTCGGGCTCGGCAAGCTGCCGCAGCCGCCGTTGCGCAATCGCAGCGGCCTGTTCGTGCTGGCGCTGCGCCCGGTGGAGTACACCGACAATCCGATCGGTGCCTACCCGACGTCGATCACCGGCCAGCGCAGCGTCGAGGACGGCGACGTGGTGGAAGCGACGGCCATCGTTCTCGTGCCGTGGCAGGACGATGGCGCCGCCGATGCGCTCGCTGCCCGGCGTGGCCGCGCGGCGGCGGCGATTTTCGCCGGCGACGGCGCGCGCGGCCTGTCGGCGAACGTGCTGCCGCTGGCCATGCTGGCGCTGTCCAACAACGTCGTGGTGTGGGTGGACGAGGCCATGGTGCGCCGCGAACTGGGTGCCGACCGCGCCGATCTGCCGGGCCTCGGCTACGCGCCGCGCGCGCTGCGCCTGGCCCATCTGATCCAGCACCAGGTGCATCTCGCCGACCTCCTGCTGGCCAGTGGCGGGCGCGGCTTTGCGGCGCGCGAGAACTTTCCGCTGCTGCCGTCGGCCGGGCCGGTGCCGGCAGGGATGATCGACAGCGGCGATTTCACGCAGCGCTATTTCCCGCCCGAAATGGCGGTGGACTTCTCGATCGTTCCGGAGGACGAACTGCCGGCGCTGGTCGAGGAGGCGCTGTCCTTGCCGCCGATCGACCTGGAAGCGCCGTCGGCGACACTCGAGTCGACCTCGATATTGTTGCTGGCGCCGATTCCCCGCCACGAATGGCGGGCGGTGAGCAGCCGCCTGACGACGCGTACGCGCAGCCTGCGCCCGGCGGCGATCAATCTGGTTGCCACCCGCAAGCCGCTCGAAATCCTTCAGCAGCTGCGAATTCCGCGGCTGCCGCGGCTGCCGCCGGTCGAGCCGAGCGATCCGTCGACTGCCGAATGGGCGCGGCTGGCGGCACTACCCGAGCTGTGGTTCGTGCGTCGGCGCAATCTTGCCTATCGTGACGATCTCGCCGGCGAGGCCATTCGGCTGGCCGGTCGTGAGGCCCTCGAGACAATCAGCAGCGACTCGCCGCGGCTCACCGCGCTGGGGCTCGATGTGGCCAGCAACCGGCTCTTCGAGCGCGCGACGCCGCGCGCCGCGCTGGAAGTCCAGAGCCTGCTGGCAAGCCCGCGTTTCGTCGAGTCACCGAGCCTCACTGCGGCGGCGCTGGGCGAACTCGGCCGCGCCGAAACGCTCGATCAGGCGGCCGTGTTGCGGGTGGCGGCGGATCTCTCGGCGCCCGGCGTCGGCGAGGGTCTGATCCGCCTCGAACGCTCGCGGCCGGACAGCGTGCCGAGCGCGGCGGCGCTGACCGCGATAGCCGATGGCGGCGACTGGCGCAGCGCGGACACCGCCGCCGCCAAGCTACGAACTGCCGAGCTGTCGGGCATGGCGGCGACGGTCCTGCGTCCGCAGCTGCGCAATCCGTCCGAGGCCGCGGTCACCTTGACGCCGACACCGATTTCGACGCCCGCTTCGACGCCTGTTTCGACACCCATTGCAACGCCACGCGCGTCGACGAGCAAGCGCAGCGCGAGGGCTCGGGAACGACCCGAGGCCGCCGCGGCCGCTCAAGAACCGGAACACACCGCAAGTGGCGAAAAGGCCGCCACCACGCCGTCGGGCAAGCGCCGCAGGGTGACCCCCGTGGTGAGCACGCCCACCGGCAAAGCTGGAGGTGGCCGCAAATGACTGAAGGAGGTGGATCGTGAGCATCACACCGATCGACAGGCCCCTGGCCGGCGAGCAAGTCGTCGGCCTGGCGCCGGAGAATGCCGCCGACGCCAGCCGCTGGTGGCTGCGTCGGCCGAAGCTGTTTGCCGGCCGCACGCTCACCGGGCCGACCCTGTCGGGCCGTCAGAACTGGGCGGCTCGCCACATCGCCCTGCGTGGCCAGGCGTTCACGCCGGGCGTCGTGCGCGGGCTGGAGGCGGCGCTGTTCAACAGTGCCGGTGGTCTCGCCGGCAGCCGCCTGGCACTGATGCAAGGGCAGGGCCTGAGTGTCAATGGCGAGGACGTGCGTGTGCTGCAGGCCGCCGAGCTCGCCTTGGCCGACCTGCCAGCGGTGGCTGACCCATCGGTCTTTGCCGGCATGGGTGAGGCCGGTGGCGGGGGGGGAAGCACTGCCGCCAAGGTCGTTGGGCCGACGCTCGGCGCGGTGGTCGCCGCTTTGCCCGATGCCTTGCCGAGAGTCGGCATTCTGCTCCTGCAGCCGGTCACCGCCGACCGCATCGGCGAGTTCGACCCCTCCGACCCGTGTTCGCTGGAGGGTTGCGGCAAGGGCAACGTCATCGCTTTCGAGGACTGGCGTATTGGTGATGCGGCGCGCCTGTTGTGGTACGCCTGGCCGGAGGAATTTCTCAGCCTGCCGACACTGCCGGCGGGCGCGCCGGGGCGTTGGCGCAACGAGCTGGCGTGGCGGATTTTCGACGCCGAACGCTTGCTCGGTGCGGACGAGACGCTGCCCTGGGAGGCTTTCGGGGTGCCGATCGGCCTGCTTGCCTGCGCCACCGACTGGACACCGCTGTTCCTTGACCGGGCCAGCGTGGTGAGGAGCGGCGGACGTGCCCGCTACGGGCGTATGGGCGGTGCCGCCGATAGTCTCGGCATTCACTGGCGCCTGCCGGCACTGTGGCAGGCCCGTTTCGAACAACTCGCCGAGCAGATCGCCGCGGCCGGTGACCCGGTGCCCGACGCCGCGACGCTGGCGGCAGATTACGTTCGCTTGCCGCCGTTCGGCTTGCTGCCGGCGCATGTCGTCGATCTCGAGGCCCTGTCGAGCGCTTTCTTCCCGGCCAGCTTCACCCTCGATGCCGCGCCGCTGCCGAGCGAACAGCTCGACGCAGCGCTCGCCGAGGCCGCCTCGCTGGCGCCTCTCGACCTGACGCTGGGCGAGCGCGTGCGCCTGCTGGTACCGGTGCCGCAGTCGGTTTTCGAGCCACGTCTGCTGATCCGTGAAGTGATCGACGCGGAATTCGCTGCCACCCTGGCCGCTTTCCAGTTGCAGCGCGCGCGCGCGCTGGGTGCTCGCCAGGGGCTGCGCACACGGGCCTCGGTGTTGGCGCGGGCGATCAGCGGCAAGGCACTGACGGTGCCGGCGATTGCCGACGATGCAGAAGCGCTCGAGGCCGAAACGCTCGTTCCCTGGGGTCCGCCGCCGGCCGGTGGCGGACACCGCTCGGGGCTGCATTCCGGCGTGCACCAGCATTTCTTCGAAGCCGCGACCGAAACCTTGAGCATTGCCGCCGGTGAGCAGCTCTTTGCCTGGGTGTACCTGAATCCTGACCATCCGCCGCGCACGCTGCTGCTGCAATGGCATGCCGATAACTGGAACCACCGTGCCTATTGGGGCGAAAACCTGATCGCCTGGGGGGGCGATGGCACGGCTGCGCGCGCTCGTGCCGGTGAGCTACCGACGGCCGGCGAGTGGGTGCAGCTGCGTCTGCCGGCGGCGCTGGTCGGTCTCGAGGGGCTGGCCGCCGACGGCATGGCGTTCACGCTCTACGATGGGCAGGCGGCGTTCGCCATGACCGGAGCCATTGCCACCAACGGCGCGCCGAGGAAGTGGTTCTGCAGCGTTCTTCCCACCGCTGCCCAGCAGAATGGCGACGAGCGCTGGGATTTCATGACCCACAACGACCTCTGGGCACCCTTCGATGCTTCGTCGGCGGTGCTGCCGGTCGACGGCAGTGGCGCGCCAACGGGCGGCGGTCATACCGAGCCGCCGCAGGCCGGCCTGCACCAGCGCTTCTTCGAGAACGCCAGTGCCACGTTCACTGCGGCGGCGGCTGAGCGGCTCTACGCCTGGGTGTTCGTAAACCCCAATCATCCGCCGACGCAGCTGATGTTGCAGTGGCGCAGCGCCAGCGGCTGGAACCATCGCGCCTACTGGGGGCTGAGTCGCATCAGCTGGGGAACGGAAGGGGCGGCATCGCGTCGGCGTATCGGCGCCATCCCGCGGCCGGGCCGCTGGTTGCGCCTGGAGATCCCGGTGGATGCCGACAATGGAGTCGATGTGGCTGGTACGGCACTGAACGGCATGGCCTTCACTTTCTTCGACGGCAGTGCGGCTTTTGGCAGTGCCGGTGCGCTGTCGGCGGGCAACGTCGAGCGGCCCTGGTTCTCGGGGGCCTTGCCGGCTGGCGCGCAGCGGCGCGGAAACTGGCAGTTCCTGCAGGCGCGCGACCTGCGCGCACCGACCAGCGCGGCGCTAAACGGTCAGGTCGAGGCCGCGCTGCGCCTCTACGACGACCCGGCGCTTGCTCAACTCTCGGCGCAGGAGCGCTACCAGATCTTCCAGCTCGGTCTGGAGGGCTTCATCGCCTATCTCAAGAGCCGCGCCGACCGTGCCGATGACCTGGTCGATTACAACTTCGTCAAGGTGCAGACCGACATCTACCGTGTCCGCCAATTGGTGCTTGGCACCACGGCCGCTACCCGGCTGGCAATCTCGCCGGCCCTGGCGAGCATCGCGAAGGCCGAGACCGCGGTCGCCTCCAGCGAGCGCATCTCGGGTTTCTTCGACGAACTGAAAAATGCACCGGCGGCCATTCAGCGCGGCATGGCAGCGCCAAGCGGTGGCTCGTCTGCTGCAACGCCAAAGGCTGTCGCGGCGGCCTCGGCGGCCGGCGCTTCGAGCGTGTCGGCACGCGCCGCGGGCAGCGTGCTTGCCGGCGGCGGTACACAAACGCTGAGTCTCGGTTCGTCCGGTACGCAGGCACGGCTGCAGACGCAGGGGCTGAGCTTCAACGTCGGCAGCTCGACCTTGAACGAGAACGCGCTGGCTCGCGAGGCCACCAGCGCCGAGTTGCTGACTGCCGGCACGCGCTTCGTTCCCTTCGACATCACCAATGCCTCGCCACTGATTGGCCGGGCCGAGGTGCGCACGGTGAGCATCGCCGAGCGGCTCGAGGCGCCGAAGGCCAACGAGGCCAAGGATTACACCACGTCCACGCGCTACGAAGCGGTGCGCGGCCTGATCGCGCTGGCCGATGCGCTCGAGGCCGAGGACGGCGGCGACAGCGCCGGTCTTTTCGAGGGCGTCGCCTTCCACGGCGTGCGCGGCGATCCGGCGCTGTTCTACGATAGCGAGGAGGATGTGGACAACCCGGATCGACCGCTGCCGATCGTCGACAGCACCGATCCAGCGGATCAGAACACGCTCAACGGCCTGCGCCGCAGTCTGCCCTTGCGCACCGTGCTCAGGCAGCGCTGGCGCCTGCCGCTGATGCTGCAGGCGCCACGGCGCAACCTCGCCGACGAGTCGGCCTACTTCTCGGATGGCGCCGATCTCTCCGACAACACCGTGGCGCTGATGCGTCAGCTCGAAGGCCGCATCAAGCTTTACCGCAACGCCATTGCGCTCAGCGAGGCGCTGCTCGCCAGCCTCAGGAAGCAGACCGCGGCGCTGGAACAGCGACTGCAGGCGGTCGGCGAGGATCTGGCCGAGGCACGTCACGATGTCGCCGTGACGCGTGCGCTGATCGCCGAGGAGGAGGCGCGGCTGGCGGCGATCAATGATCGCCGCGCGCAGATCCTGCGCGATCATGTCAAGTTCGTCGCCTACCAGCGTCCGCGCGAGGCCGAGCTGATCAGTCCGGCGCCGATGCGCCCGCTCGATCCGGGTCTGCTCGAGGCGCCGCTACCCGCCTGTCTCATGGCGCATCAGGACGCGCCCGACGAACTCGCCGATCTGCTGGCGGTGCTGCGCGAGGCGCCGTCGCGCTGGTTTGCACAATTGCCGGCGCTGCTCGACAAGCTCGACCGCGTCGATCTGCTGGTCAGGAGCATGCAGTCCGCGCAGCTGCGCAGCCAGATCATGAATCTGCGGCTGGCGGCGCAGCCGCCAGCCAGCAGCGTACGCGGCGTCGCCGGCGCCATCCTCGCCCTGCACGGCAAGCAGCTCGCGGTCGTACAGCAACGGCGTGTCGCGGCCACGCGCATCGACCCGGTGGCGATCGCCGCGCTGGGTTGGCAGGGGGCGCGCGCCGAGGCCGAAAAAGTGGTCTCGCTCGGTGACCTGATCGATGGCGAGCACGGCAGTGGCGCGGTCGCCAGCCGGGCCGCCAGGGTCTTCGAGGAGCTTTCGCGCATTGCCGCCTGCCTGCACGAGGCCTTCTCGGAAGTGCTGCCGTCGATCCGCCTCGACTGGGCCGAACGCCTGTCCCAATTCGACGCCACGCCGCGGTTGAGGAACCTGGCCGGTCTGCCGCGCTGGGGTGAACTCGATTACGCCAAGCGGCGCCAGTTGCAGGCCTATGCCGACTGGCTGTTCGGGCAGATGAAGACCGGCGACCGCGAGGCCGAGGCCTTGATCAACGACGTGGTGCACATGTGCTTGCTGCTCGCCAGCCACGCGCCCGTCAAGCGCATCATTTCCGGTCGCCTGCCGGCGCCGGTGACGGCCGTGCCGGGCATCCGTCTGCCGATTCGTGTCAGCGACGGCCTCAAGCTCAGGGTGGGCATGCAGGCGCTGGTCTATCAGGGCGATCGGGTGGTGGCGCGGGCGCGGGTCGACGACCTGGCGAGCGGCGAAGTGTCGACCACCCTGCTGCAGGTCGAGGGCCAGCGTCTGGAACTGGCCGCCGAAAGTCGGGTCCAGTTCGTCGCCGCCGACAGCCCGGTGGCGATGAGCAGCGCGCGCCTGGCCGGCGTGAAGATCAGGTAAGGGTCATGCTTGCCGAGCGCACGGTCCGCCGCCTGTCGATCCGCGCGCCGGCCGAGGCTCTCGCGCG
>LBIU01000153.1 GCA_000987445.1 Candidatus Accumulibacter adiacens
CCATCGACGATGTGATCGTGGCGTGCCGGGCGATGGGTGTGTCCGTGGATCAGCGTGGCATAGCCGTTCGCGCGCAGGAAATCGTCGGTCGCGGCGAGATTGACGTCCATCAGGAACGCCGCCTTGCCGCGCTTGGCCGCCTCGCTTTGCTGGCGAAGCGCAAGGATTGCTTGCCGGCGTTCGTGCAGCGGCTTGGCCAGGAAGGCAGCCTGCCAATCGGCCTGACGCGCGCGCGCGCGAAACGCCTGGTAGTCGTGGTCGTCGGTGCACAGCGTGTCGCCGTGCGCGAGGACGAACTGCCATGTCGGCAGCGACAAGACGTGCGGATCGGCGAGCAGGCGCGCGCCACTGGCTGCCATGAAGGACTCGCCAAGCAGGAAATCGCGGTTGCCGTGCATCAACGACAGCCCGACGCCGCTGCGGGTCAGCGCGCGCAACGCGGCAACGATGTCTGCGGCGAAGGAATCGTCGCCAGCATTGCCCGGGTCGAGACAGTCGTCACCCGGCCAGGCTTCGAAGAGATCACCGAGGATGAACAACTGCTCGGCAGAACGCGCGCGACCGGCAAGAAAATCGAGGAAGAGGCGGGTGACCGCTGGCGCTTGCGGCGCCAGATGGACGTCGGAAATGAAGAGAATCAAGGGGGCGACAGATCCGACACCAGAGCGGTCTTCAGCAAACCTCAGCGCGTTCGATCACGACATCTTCGAGCGGCACGTCGCGATGGAAACCGGACGAGCCGGTGCGCACGCCCTTGATCTTGTCGACGACCTCGCTGCCTTCGACGACCTTGCCGAAGACGCAGTAGCCCCAACCCTCGGCATTCGCCGCACGGTAGTTGAGCGCAGCGTTATCGGCCACGTTGATGAAGAACTGTGCGGTCGCCGAATGCGGCTCATTGGTGCGCGCCATGGCCAGCGTGTAGGCATCGTTCTTGAGGCCGTTGTCGGCTTCATTCCTGATGGGCGCTTTGCACGGCTTCTGCTTCATGCCCGGCGCAAAACCACCGCCCTGGACCATGAAGCCCGGAATGACGCGATGAAAGATGGTGTTGTCGTAGTGGCCGGCGGTCGCGTAGTCGAGGAAGTTCTGTGCCGAAAGGGGCGCCTTCTCGGTGTCCAGCTCGATGGCAATGACGCCAAGATTGGTGTGCAGCTTGATCATGCGGAATTCCTTATTTGTTCTCGGGGATAATCTTGACCGACTGGATGGTGACCGGCTCGAGAGGAACGTTCTGGTGACCTCCGCGGTTGCCGGTCGCGACCTTGGCAATCTTGTCGGCGACGTCCATACCTTGGGTGAGCTTGCCAAAGACCGTGTAACCCCAGCCGTCGGAGCCAGGATAGTTGAGCGCGGCATTGTCCTGGTGGTTGATGAAGAACTGCGAGCTTGCCGAATGCGGGTCAGGAGTGCGCGCCATGGCGATCGTCCAACGATTGTTTTTCAGGCCATTGCGGGCTTCGTTGTCAACTTTCCGCGGCGCCGGTTTTTGCTCCATCGCGGCGCTGAAACCGCCCCCCTGGATCATGAACCCAGGGATGACGCGGTGAAAAATCGTGCCGTTGTAGAAACCTTCGTTGACATACTTGACGAAATTCTCGACGGTTTTCGGTGCTTTCTCGGCCTCAAGCTCGATGACCATTTTCCCCATGCTGGTCTGCATTTCGACCGTCGGTGCGGCGAGCACAGCAGAGGACAAAAGCGCAGCGGCCAGCGGTGCAAACCTCTTGTACATCGGGACTCCTTCTGAATGTGAAAGTCGCGTTGGCGACTCACGAAGCTCCCGTCTCCTCCCGCGAAGCCCATACGGCTGTGCCCGAGGGCGGGCGTCACGGGTCACTGGGGCAAGGCAGGAAACAAGGCCGAGCGACGCCCAGCGAGATCGAGAGCATCGTTATGGTATACTGTCGAGTTCAGCGGTTGGCTGTCACTTAACCGGTGAATTCTAACAAGAAGTACGTCGAAACCAAAGCACTCCCCGCTCGCGCCGTTCGGCACCGAGCACTCTCGTGAGTCCGAAAATGCTGAAAATCTACAACTCGCTGGCGAGGGAAAAACAGGACTTCGTGCCGATCACCCCCGGCGAGGCTCGCATGTACGTCTGCGGCATGACCGTTTACGACTACTGCCATCTCGGTCATGCCCGCGTCCTGGTCGTCTTTGACATCGTGCAACGCTGGCTGCGCGCCAGCGGGCTGCGCGTGACCTACGTTCGCAACATCACCGACATCGATGACAAAATCATCAAGCGCGCACTCGAGAACAAGCAAAGCATCGCTGAGTTGACCGCGCGCTTCATCGCCTTCATGAACGAGGATGCCGCTGCGCTGGGTATCGAGCCACCGGATCATGAACCCCGCGCCACGGCCTACGTGCCGCAGATGCTGGACTTGATCGGGAAGCTGGAAAAGAATGGCCTGGCCTACCAGGCAAGTGACGGCGACGTGAATTTCGCAGTGCGCAAGTTCGCCGGCTACGGCAGACTTTCGGGAAAGTCGATTGATGACCTGCGTGCCGGCGAACGGGTCGAAGTCGACAGCGCCAAGGACGACCCGCTCGACTTCGTGCTCTGGAAACACGCCCGCGAGAACGAGCCTTTCTGGCCTTCACCGTGGGGCAATGGCCGCCCTGGATGGCATATCGAGTGCTCGGCGATGAGTTCCGACCTGCTCGGCCAGCACTTCGACATTCACGGCGGCGGCCAGGATCTGCAGTTTCCCCACCACGAGAACGAGATTGCGCAATCAGAGGGCGCGCATGACTGCCAGTTTGTGAACTACTGGATGCATAACGGCTTCGTCCGGGTCGCCGAAGAAAAGATGTCGAAGTCGCTCGGCAACTTCTTCACGATCAGAGAGATCCTCAAGAACTACGACGCCGAAGTGGTCCGCTTCTTCATCCTGCGCGCACATTACCGCAGCCCGCTCAACTACTCCGACAGTCATCTCGACGATGCCCGTCAGGCCTTGACCCGTCTCTATACGGCGCTCAAGAGCGTGGACGCCGAAGTCCCGCTCTCGCCAGTCGACTGGGACGAGGCGCACGCCTTGCGTTTCGCGCAGGCAATGAATGACGACTTCAACACTCCCGAAGCCTGCGCGGTTCTTTTCGATCTGGCTGCCGAACTCAACCGCAGCAAGTCGTCGGCGCTGGCCGGGCAATTGCGCGCACTGGCGGGCCTGCTCGGCCTGCTGACGCGCGATCCACAGATCTTCCTGCAAGCGACACCGAGCAGCGAGAGCGAAGCCAGCGTCGCGGACGTCGAAGCACGCATCGCCGAGCGCATTGCCGCCAAGAAGAACAAGGATTACGCGGCCGCGGATCGCATCCGCAGCGAACTGCTGGCGTTGGGTATCGTCCTCGAGGATAGCGCCGCCGGAACCACCTGGCGACGCTCGTAGCCACCGACTCACCGACTCACCGACGCACGAACTCATGGCATCGCAGCCCCCCGGGCAGGGAAAGCGATCATCCGCAAGGGGAGAAGGGAGCTTCGTGAGCCGCGAGCGCGACTCTCACACTAATGCATGATGCGGCCGTCCGGCCCGATAACGGTCAGGTCGACATAGCGCGAGCCATGCCTCTCATTCGCTGAATAGCTGACGCGATACCCCCCCAGGTCGAGGTTGTGCATGCTCTCCAGAGCCTTGACCAACCCTTCGCGAGTCAGTTCCTTGCCCGCCTTGCGGATCGCTTCGACCAGCACTTTCGCCATCGCATAGGCCTCGAGACCATAGTACGAGGGCTTTACCTGCGGACCGATCAGCTTCTGATAGGCGCGTGCCAGCGGCGTCGTATCGCTCCAGGGCGAAGGCATGACCTGCGAGATGCCGATACCACGCGCCGCTTCGCCGAGTTCCTGCACCAGCAATTCGGCGCCGACCGGAGACAGGGTCATGAACTGTGGCAGCTGATCGGCTTTTTTCATCGCCCGCACAAAGGCTGCCGTCGGCTTGTAAAGCGTGACCATGATCACCGCCTGCGGATCAACCTTGGCGATCTCCTGCACCGCCTGGGCCACATCGACCGAGTTGCGCTCGACTGTCGCCACCGCCGACGGTGTCAGTTGATGCTTCTTGAGCGCGCTGACCACTCCCTCGAGGCCCGACTTGCCGAAACCGTCGTTCTGGTACAGGACGGCAATGTTCCTGATACCCAGCAAGACCAGATGTTTGATCAGGGCTTCGGTTTCATTCGCGTAGCTGGCCCGGACGTTGAACATGTAACGATTGTTGGGATTGTCGTTGGGCGCCTGACGGATCGAGTCGGCACCGGAAATGGCGCCGACCAGTGGCACGCCGGCGACTCCGAAAGCCTCGTTCATGGCCGCGGTGGTGGGACTCGACCCGTAGGCAGCGAGCAAGGCGAAGACTTTCTCAGTGTTGATCAAGGCCTTGGTGTTGGCCACCGCGCGCTCGGTCTCGTAGCCGTCGTCAAGGACGCGCAGCGAGAGCATCCTGCCGTGGATGCCGCCCGCTTCATTGACCTGCCGGAAGTAGCTCTGGATGACTCGCTTCATATCCAGTCCGTAGGCGCCGTTGGGGCCGGAAAACGGCGCGCTCATGCCGATCAGGATGCCATTGGCGGTCACCCCCGCCTCGCCCGCCGCGACGCCGGCAAAGCAGCTCAATAGAGCGCACAGCAGCGCCTTCGCAAACCTCATACGCCTGCCCTCCTCCTCGGTACGCGGTCGCGACCGTCGGGGTGGACCGTTTTGACCAACAAGGGAGGATGGCAAGCAAAACTGACAGCTCGCTTACACGACTGTGAAGAAGCAGCAGAAGGAGAAGCGTGGTGAAGCCGTCGTTGAAGTCCTGTTGAAGGCCGCTGCCGGTCTAGGCCGCGCCGCAAGCGGGCAAGCGCAAGCCCGGGCGCCCCCCCAAGAACGCTCAGCTGGCGGCGAAGAAGTTGCGCACCCGATCCATCCAGGACTTGGCACGCGGATTGTGACGTCCCGAGTTTTCCTGGCTCGACTCCTCGAGTTCGCGCAGCAGTTCCTTTTGACGGTCGGTCAGGTGCACCGGCGTTTCGACCACCACATGACACATCAGGTCGCCATGCGCGTGGCTACGCACGCTCTTGATCCCTTTTCCGCGCAGGCGGAAAACTTTCCCGGATTGTGTTTCCGGAGGAATCCTGACTTTGGCCGCGCCGTCAAGGGTCGGGATATCGATCTCGCCACCGAGCGCGGCCGTCGTAAAGCTGATCGGCATTTCACAGTGCAGATCGCTTTGCTCGCGCTGAAATACCGGGTGCGCCTTGAGGTGAATCTGAACGTAGAGATCCCCCGAGGGCCCGCCATTGACGCCGTGTTCGCCCTCGCCAGAGAGCCGTATGCGATCGCCCTCATCAACCCCGGCCGGGATCTTGACGGCCAGCGTCTTGTGTTGCTTGACACGGCCCGCGCCGTGACAGGGCGCGCAGGGATCGGCCACGAAACGACCGGTCCCATGACACTTGGGGCAGGTTTGCTGGATCGAGAAAAAGCCTTGCTGCAGGCGAACCTGGCCGCTCCCCTGACAGGTCGGGCAGGTCTTCGGCTGCGTGCCGGCCTTGGCGCCGCTGCCTTGGCAGGCAGCGCAGACCTCCATGGTCGGAATGCGAATCTTGGTTTCGGTGCCAAAGGCCGCTTGCTCGAGGGTGATTTCGAGGTTGTAGCGCAGATCTGCGCCACGATAGATGTTCGAACGACCGCCGCCACCGCGAGCGCCGCCGAAGATCTCGTCGAAGATACCGCCAAAAGAATCGGAGAACCCGCCCGGGCCACCGCCACCCATGCCTGACTGGGGATCGACGCCGGCGTGACCGTATTGGTCGTAGGCCGCACGCTGCTGAGGGTCGGAGAGAATCTCGTAGGCTTCCTTGGCTTCCTTGAACTGGCCTTCGGCTTTCGGGTTATCCGGATTCCGGTCCGGATGATGTCTCATCGCCAGCTTGCGGTAGGCCTTCTTGATTTCTTCGTCGGATGCGTCGCGATTGACGCCGAGAATGTCGTAAAAGTCGCGTTTAGCCATCGTTTCTCAAGCATGTTGTGGGACGGAGCGAGGCGCGATTATACGCCCCGCCCTGCAGCAGGATGCCTACTTCTTGTCTTTGACTTCAGTGAACTCGGCATCGACCACATCGCTGTCGTCCTTTCTCGCCTCGCCCGCCGACTCGCTTCCGGCCGCCTCATGCTGATGCTCGCCAGCACCCGCTTCGGCCTGCTGCTTGGCATACATCTTCTCGCCAAGTTTCTGTGCCGCCGTGCCGAGAGCCTCGGTCTTGGCCTTGATGCTGTCGACCTCATCGCCGCGAATGGACTCCTCGGCGTCCTTGATCGCCGCCTCAATGGCTGCCTTCTCTTCGTCGGCAAGCTCCTTGCCATATTCGGCCAGCGACTTCTTGACCGAATGGATCATGCCGTCGCACTGATTACGCGCTTCGGCCAGTTCGTGCGCCTTACGGTCTTCTTCAGCGTGCACCTCGGCATCCTGCACCATGCGCTGCACTTCTTCCTCGCTGAGGCCGGAAGAAGCCTGGATCTTGATCTTGTTCTCCTTGCCGGTCGCCTTGTCCTTGGCCGAGACATGCAGGATGCCATTGGCGTCGATATCGAAAGTGACTTCGATCTGCGGCATGCCGCGGGGCGCCGGTGGAATATCGGAAAGGTTGAACTGTCCCAGGCTCTTGTTGCCGCTGGCCATTTCACGTTCGCCCTGAAGAACGTGAATGGTGACCGCCGACTGGCCGTCGTCGGCCGTCGAGAAGACCTGGTTGGCCTTGGTCGGGATGGTGGTGTTCTTCTTGATCAACTTGGTCATCACGCCGCCAAGCGTCTCGATACCCAGCGACAGCGGCGTCACGTCGAGCAGCAGGACATCCTTGACCTCGCCCTGCAGCACGCCGCCCTGAATCGCCGCGCCGACCGCAACGGCTTCGTCCGGATTGACGTCGCGACGGGGTTCCTTGCCGAAGAAGGCCTTCACTTTTTCCTGGACCTTCGGCATCCGCGACTGACCACCGACCAGGATCACGTCGTCGATGTCGCTCATCTTGAT
>LBIU01000154.1 GCA_000987445.1 Candidatus Accumulibacter adiacens
TGCGGCTGCACCCCGGCTACGACCACAGCTACTACTTCATTGCCAGCTTCATCGACGATCATCTGCGCCATCACGCCCTGGCTCTGCTGGCTCCCTGAGGCCGTGGGTTGCCGCCGGCCAGCCTTGACGGCTCGGCGTGTTCAGCTGGCGACGACGATCCGGTTACGACCGGCATTCTTGGCCTGGTAGAGCGCTGCGTCGGCGGCCTGGATCAGCACCTGGCTGTCTTTTTCGGAACCCTTGGCCGGCGCGACGCCGATGCTCACGGTGACCGGCAGCGCCTTGTGGTTCCAGGGGAAATTGTATTTTTCGACCAAGGCCCGGATGCGCTCGGCGATCTGCGCTGCGGCGCGGGCGGTGGCATTGGGCAGCACGGCGGCAAACTCCTCGCCACCGTAGCGAAAAACCAGATCCTCGCTTCGCGAAATGCGCTTGAGCAGGTCGGCGAGCTGGCGCAGGACGGCGTCGCCGGCGGGGTGGCCATGGCTGTCGTTGATGCGCTTGAAGTGGTCGATGTCGAGCAGCAGAAAAGCCATCGGCAGCGCGTTGGACTGTGAGAAGGCCCATTCCGAGGCCAGAAAATCGAGGCCGTGGCGGCGGTTCGGGAGTTGCGTCAGGGTATCGGTCAGCGCTTCCTGCAGCAGGCGCTTGTGGGCCACGGCGAATTCTCCGGTCGAGCGCATGATGCCGCGGCGCTCGCGTTGTATCTCCTCGCGCAGCAGGATCATGCGCGTGGCGGTATTGAGGCGTACGCGCAAGGTCTGCACGGTCAGCGGCTTGACCAGTACGTCGTCGGCGCCGGCGTCGATGGCCTCGACGACGTGGCCCTCGCTTTCCGGCGACGCCAGGAGCAGGGCATAAGTCTCCTTGCCGGCGCTGGTCTGACGCAGGACGCGGCAGAATACGGCCGGCTTGAGGCCGGGCATCGACATGTCGGCAATGACGATCTGGGCTGGCTGGCGCAGCGCCTGCTTCAGGCCTTCGGTGCTGCTGTCCAGCAACACCGGCAGATGCCCGAGGCTTTCGATCTGTTCGATCAGCGCTGGCAGCTCGGGCGCCGGCACGCCGAGCACTTGCACCTGCAGGCGCGGCGCAGCCACTTTGCCCGCTTGTTCGGCATTGCTGGCGCTGACCCGCCGACTCGGCGGGCTGGCCGCCAGGATCTCGGCGAAGGGAGGCAGCTCCTGCGTGCGCACCTGCAGTGTCGTCCCCCATTCGCGCCAGCGCCGCGACATCCGGTCAACCATGTCGTTGAGCACCTCACCGCTGACTCCCAGACGCGCGGCGCGGGTCAGCAGACCCGGCAGCAGGCTCCAGCGTGCTTCCTCGTCGGCCATGCAGATCTCGGCCAGTGAGCAGGCAAAATTCAGCGAGTGGGTCAGCGTCTGCAAGCGCGAGCCGTCCGCAAAGCCGGCGATATCGGGCTGCTCCTGATGGTAGGCGGCCTGGATCAGCATGTCCGGCAAGCCCCACTCGGCGAGCATGGTGGCGCCGAGCTGGCGATGATCCATGTCGAAACGTTCGCGCTCGACGGTCGCCAGATCGAGTTGCATTTCTTTCACCGCGATCAGCACGCCGGCGTATTCGTCCGGGTACAGCGAGGCCATCGCCAGTTCGCCGACGCGGCTCAGCAGACCGATGGTGAAGATGTCTTCACTCGAGATCTGCGCGAAACGAGCGAGCTCCTGGCAAGCGATGCCGGTGGCCAGCGAATGGCCCCAGAAAGAGGCGTAATCAAACTCGCTGCATTGGCCGGTCTTGTGGCTGTGCATCACCGACAGCCCGATCACCAGATCGCGGACCTTGAACGATCCGAGGGCGACGATGGCCCGCTGCAGGGAGACGATCGGCCGCGTGCGGCCAAAGGCGGCGGCGTTGGCGAACTTCAGCAGGCGGCCGGCAATCGCCGGGTCCGACTGGACCAGGCGCACCAGTTCCGCTACCCGGAAATCGTCCCGCTGCAGAAGCTTGATGATGGCGAAGGCGATGCCTTTCGGCGACGGCAGCTTGCCCGTCGCCTTCATCAAACGATAGCGTTCGGGGTCGACGAAGCTAATCAAGAAAGTATCGAGTGCGGCATTTGCCGGCGATTATGCTACAAAACGACTTATATCGGCACATGCCGATGGCGCGAGGTGGCGGCACGAGCGCCGTGGGCCGTCGTTCGCCTACAGCAGCTCGGTGTCGTCGTGGCGGTAGGGCGGGCTGCAGCAGCAGAGCAGATGCAGCGCTTCGTCGCCGCTAGCGGTGACGCAGTGCGCCGTTCCCGGGCTGATCAGCACGGTGTCGCCAACGCCGATGCACAGCGTTTCGCTGGCCAGGGTCATGATGCCTGCGCCGCGGGTGACGTGATACAGCTCCTCGCTGACGCGGTGGCGATGCAGGCGTGTCTGCTGGCCCGGCTGGACGATCGCCTCGGCGAGGCTCTGCTGGCGGTTGCCATGCACCGCGGGATGCATCAACTCGCGGATTTCGGAGCCATCACGGGTGACGTAGGCGGTGACGGCGTTGCGGCTGGTCTTCATGGCTCTTCTCCTGGCAGGGCGGTGAGCAGGGCGGGGTCGTCCTCGCTGGTCTTGCCGACGCGGGGACTGACCGGCCAGATCTGCAGATCGTCGTCCGGGCAGGGGCGGATCAGGGCTTGCGCCTGGTCCACCGGAGCGCTCAGCCAGTCCTGCCAGTGTTCGCGGGCCAGGATCAGCGGCATGCGTGCGTGGATCGCCTGCAGCTTGTTGTTGGCGGCGGTGGTGACGATGCAGCAGCTGCGGATGACTTCGCCGTCTGGCGCGGTCCAGGCTTCCCAGAGTCCGCCGAAGGCCATCACTTCGCCGGAGGCCAGCGAACTGTAGTAGGGCTGTTTGCGTGCCCGCCCGGCCGCCGCGGTGACTTTCTTCCACTCGTAGAAACCGCTGGCCGGAATCAGGCAACGGCGTTTGCCGAAGGCGTCGCGGAAGGCGGGCTTGTCGGCCAGTGACTCGCCGCGGGCGTTGATCAGGCGGGCGGCAATTGCCGGGTCCTTCGCCCAGTGCGGCAGGAGGCCCCAGTGCAGCAGGTGGAGAACGCGTTGTCCGCCGGGGGACTGGCGAATGACCGCGACCTCGCTGGCCGGGGCGATGTTGTAGCGGGCGACGAGCGCGACGCATTCGTCGAGCGCGAAGCGCCGTGAGAGCTGCGAGCGAGGGGCGTCGAGGGCGTAGCGTCCACACATCGCATGAGTCTAGCAGTGTCCGCCGAGGGGACGAAGCGCTGACGGTGGCCGGCGGCGCTTTCTTGATCGGCAGCAAAGGCGCGAGCCGGGGTGGCTGCGTATAATCTTCGCGCCATGTCTTGCCGTTCACAGTGACCCACCTCTCGTCTTCCCTTCTCGCGGCGAAAAGCGCTGCGCCTCTTCCCGGGAGGCGCAGCCCCTTCGTTCGCTGGCTGCAGGCGAACGCAGGCCGGCATCCCGCGGCGCTGGCTCTGCTCGGTCCGCGTGGCGAGTGGCGCTACGACGAACTGGCGTCGCTGGCCGAACGCGGCGGCCACCATCTGCGCGCGCAGGGGCTGGCGGCTGGCGACGCCGTGGCGATCGCCGCCGGCGGCAGCGAGCTGGCGCTGGCAGCGATCGCCTGTGCGACGGCAAGAGTGGCCTTGCTGCCGCTCGATCCGCTGCTCGCCGAGGCCGCCTGGCCAAGGCTGCAAGCGCTTGCCGGCGGCCGCCTGCAGCGGCTTTCGCGACTGCCCGATTGCCGGGATCCTTCGTTCGCACCTTGCCCGCCGCTCGCCGCGGCGCGGGAGAGGCGCCCACTGACCGAGGCGGCCGACGCCAGCTCTGCAGACGCGGCCAGCGATCTGGCGCTGCTCATCGCCACCAGCGGCAGCGAAGGCGCGCCGAAGGTGGTGATGCTCAGCGAGGCCAATATCGATGCCGCCGCCGCGGCCTCGAACGAGCGCCTGCCGCTGCGCCTTGGCGATGTCTGGCTGGCCTGCCTGCCGCTGCATCACATCGCTGGCATCGCCATCCTTGGCCGTTGTCTGCGTGCCGCCGCGACCCTGCTCTTGCACGAGGGTTTCTCGGCGGCCGCGGTCTGGGAGGATCTGCACGCTCGTCGCGTCACGCATCTGTCGCTGGTTCCGGCGATGCTGGCGCGCCTGCTTGACGCGGCGAAGGGCGCGCCGCCGCCGAGCAGTCTGCGCCATGCCCTGATCGGGGGCGCGGCGCTGTCGCGACCACTCTTTGAGCGCGCCCTGGCCAGTGGCTGGCCGATCTGCCCGAGCTGGGGAATGAGCGAGTCGGCCGCGCAGGCGGCGACGTTGCCAAGGCCGGACGGCGATTGGCAAGTCGGCGAGGTGGGCCACTTGCTGAGCGGTCTGCAGGCCCGGGTGACAGCTGACGGGCGTCTCTTCTTGCGGGGCGCACAGGTCATGGCCGGCTATCTGAACCCCGACTGGCGCCGCGGCGACGGCCTTGCAGACGGCTGGCTGCCGACCGGCGACCGGGGCCGGATCGGCGCTGACGGACGGCTGACCATTCTCGGCCGTGTCGACGAGATGCTGATCAGTGGCGGTGTCAATGTGCACCCGATCGAAGTCGAGTCCTGCCTGGCGGCTTGCCCGGGGGTCGTCGACGTCGCGGTGACCGCGGTTTCCGATCCGGTCTGGGGCGACCTGCTGGTCGCGCTGGTCGTCGGTCCGGCTGCACTCGGCGAACTGCACGACTGGAGTCGGCAGCACCTGGTGGCGGCCAAGCGGCCGCGTCGGGTGCTGCGCCTGGACGCACTGCCGCGCAATGCGATCGGCAAACTCGACCGGCGAGGCTTGCGGGCGCTCGCGCAAGCGGGCGCCTGTGCCCATGAGGGCATGGGTGAATGAGCGCATGAAAGCGTGAACAGGTGACGAGGTGAATCTCGCCGAGCTGCTCGATGGCCCACGCGTTGCGCTCCTGCGGCGCCGCCTGCGTGCGCGCTTGCCAGGCGCGGCGGCGAGGGGTTTGCTCAGCATCACCGTCGATCTCGGTCGGGGCGGCGACGAGCGTTGGCTGGATGCCGATCTGGCGCACCCGCAGCTCAACTGGTGGGCGCGGCCGCTGGCCGCTGGCAGCGATCGCACGCCGTGCGCGGGTGCAAGCGGCGACGCTCGCCTGGCCATCGGCAGCGCGATGAGTTTTTCGAGTGCCGGCGCGGCGCGCTTTTCGGCCTTGCAGGCTGCTTTTTCGGGTTTGGCGCCGGTTTGGGAGCACGACGACTGGCAGCGCACCGGCTTCGTGCCGGCGGCGCACATTGGTTTTGCCTTCGATGAGAACGCCGGGGAGGTCGGGGACCCTGCGGACGCTGGCGCAGATCTACCGAACGCGCGTCTGTTGGTGCCTGCCATTCTGCTGGTGAATCGTGCGGGTCGCTGCACGGCCACCTTCAGCTGCGCGGTACGCGCCGGCGAGGGCGCGATCGAACGCTGGCGTAGCGCCTTGCGCGCCGCGCAGCCGCGCGCTCGGACGCCGAGTCCGGCGCCGGGGGCCAGCGTCGTGCAGCGGCGCAGCGCAGCGCTGGCCGATCGGGCATTCCTGGCGCGTGCGCGCGCCGCGCTGGCCGCGATCGCCGGCGGCGGTGTCGAGAAGCTGGTTCTGGCGCGCAGTGTTCATTTTGACAGCGCCAGCCCGATTGTCGTGGCGGCCGTGTTGGCCGCGCTCGCCGATCGCCATCCCGAATGCGCCATCTACGGCGTTGGTGGGCGCGACCAGTGTTTCGTCGGAGCGACGCCCGAGCGGCTGGTCTCGCTGTGCCGCGGCGTCGTGGAGGCCGACGCGCTTGCCGGGACGGCCTGGCTGTCCGCCGCAACGCCGCCGGGCAGGGTGCGCTCGCTGGCCCTGCAGCACGACAAGAACGCCCGCGAGCAGCAGTTGGTGGTCGATGCCGTTCGCGCCGCCCTGGCGCCGCTGTGTGCCGTGCTGGCCGCGCCGACGGCGGCCGAAGTCCTGCAGTTGCGCGAGCTGCAGCACCTGCGTACGCGCGTAAGCGGGCGCGTACTGGCGGGGGTCGGGCTTTTCGATCTCATCGCTCGCTTGCACCCGACGCCCGCCGTGGGTGGCGTACCCAGCAGCGCCGCGCGGCACTGGTTGCACAGCCACGGCGACCGGCGTGGCGCCTGGTACAGCGGCGGCGTCGGCTGGATCGATCGTGACGGCGACGGCGAGGTGGTCGTTGCCCTGCGCTGCGCGCGTATCAAGGACTGCCAGGCAGAGCTGTTCGCGGGCGCGGGCATCGTCGCCGGCTCGGATCCGGCACAGGAACTCGCCGAAACCGAAGCCAAGCTGGCGGTGATCGCCGAAGCCTTGCCGCAAGCCCTGCGCCCGCCCCCAGGCAGTGCGCCTTACCTGGCGAGCCGCAGCGCATGAGTGCCGCCGCCCCGGCCGTTCCCGCCGCTCCCGCCGCTGACTTCGGCCTGCTCAATCTGCGCTGGTCGCAGACCCTGGTCGATGCCCTGGTTGGCGCCGGCCTGCGCGAGGTGGTTCTTTCGCCCGGCTCGCGTTCGAGTCCGCTGGCGCTGGCCTTCCTGCGCCAGCCGGCGATTCGCTGCCAGGTCATCCTCGACGAGCGCAGTGCCGCCTTCTGTGCGCTGGGCATGGCCAAGGCGACGCGGCAAGCGGTGGCCTTGCTGAGTACCTCGGGTTCGGCACCGGCAAACTGGTTTCCGGCGCTCATCGAAGCCGATCTCGGCGCCGTGCCGCTGTTGCTGCTGTCCGCCGACCGCCCGCCCGAGCTGCTCGGCTGGGGGGCCAACCAGACCATTGACCAGCAGCAGCTGTTCGGCAGGCACGTCCGGTCCTTTTACGCGCCGCCGCTGCCGGATGCCGACTTCTCGCCGGCCTACCTGCAGCGGCTGGCGGCGCGGGCGATGGCCGAGAGCCGCTGGCCGTTGCCGGGCCCGGTGCATCTGAATCTGGCTTTCCGCGAACCGCTGTTGCCGACCGAGGACCTGCTCGCGAGGCATGCCGCCGCGCCCTGCTTGCCGGCGATCGGCGTCGCTGCACCGCTGCTGATGCCCGGGCCGCATGCGATCGCCGAGACGCTGGTCGAGATCAGTGCGCGTCCCGGGTTGATCGTCTGTGGTGGCGCCGACTATCCGCCGGGATTTGCCGACGCGCTGGGCGCGCTGGCTGCGCAGCTCGACTGCCCGATCCTCGCCGAACCGCTGTCGAACCTGCGTTTCGGTGCGCACGACCGAAGCCGGCTTTGCGTGCGTTACGAGAGCTTCCTTCGCCAGCCATCGCCGCTTGCGGCGGCAAGGCCGGAATGGCTGCTGCGCTTCGGCGCCTTTCCGGTCACGCGCACCCTGCAGGACTGGTTGCGCAGCGCGGCGCCAGCGGTGCAGGTGGTGGTCAGCGCGGACAGCCGCTGGCCGGATCCGCAGCACGCCGCCAGCAGGCTGTTGCTGGCCGACCCGGAGCAAGCCTGCCGGGCTTTGCTGGCGGGCGGCGGAAAGCCCGCGCCGGGCGGCTGGCGGGAGGCGTTTGCGCAGGCCGAAGCCGCTGCCGAGGGCGTGGCCGGAGCGGCGTTCGCAGCCACCGCCGAGGCCGCTGCACCGTCGGAACTTTTCGAAGGCAGGCTGATTCCGGCCTTGCTCGAACGCTTGCCGCCCGGCCATCGCCTGTTCTGCGGCAATTCCCTGGCCATCCGCGACCTCGATGCGTTTTCCGGCAGTAGCGACAAGCCGCTGCGCTTCTTCGGCAATCGCGGCGCCAGCGGCATCGACGGCAATCTGTCGACGGCCGTGGGGATCGCCAGCTCGGGCGCCTGTGTGGCGCTGGTCGGCGACCTGACCGCGCAGCACGACCTGAGCGCGCTGGCCGCCGCCGGCGGCCGCGACATCCTCGTGGTGGTGCTCAACAACGGTGGCGGCGGCATCTTCGACTATTTGCCGGTCGCCGCCTTGCCCGAGTTCGAGCGCGCCTGGCTGACCCCGCAGACGGTCGATCTGGTCGCTGCCGCGCAGAGCTTCGCGGTGGTCGGCGAACGAGTCCGTTCGCTGCCCGAATTTACGCTCAGTGTCGAGCGGGCGTTGCGGCGCGGTGGCGCGACGCTGATCGACGTCGCGATCGATCGCCAGGCGAGCGTCGCAATGCGCCGTGAGTTCTGGCAGCGGGTGGCCGCGGCGTTGGTCTAGCGCGCCTCCGCGCCCGGCGGGCGGCAAAAAAATGCCGCCCTTGCGGGCGGCACTTGAATGCTCGGGCTTTGGCCACCGATTCCTCGGCGGCCGGGGCTCAAGCCTGGGCGGCGCTGAGCGCCTTCTGCAGCTGCTCGAGGGCCTTGGGGTCCTCGATGGTCGTCAGGTCGCCCGGGTCGCGACCTTCGGCGAGGGCCTGGATGGTTCGCCGCAGGAGCTTGCCCGAACGGGTCTTGGGCAAGACGCTGAGGAAGTGCACGTGACTTGGACGCGCGATCGCACCAAGGCTGGCGTCCACTTTCTTCATCACTTCCTTCTCGAGGGCTGCGGCGAGCTCTGGCGTGGCGATGCTGTCGGCGCTCTTGACCACTGCAAAGGCCATCGGCATCTGACCCTTGAGCTTGTCGGCGACACCGACCACGGCGACCTCGGCAATTGCCGCATGCCCCTGGATGGCCTCTTCGATCTCGCGCGTACCGAGGCGGTGACCGGCGACGTTGATCACGTCGTCGGTGCGGCCGAGGATGTAGTGATAGCCTTCCTTGTCGGCAATGCCCCAGTCGAACGACGAGTAGACCTGCGGCTCGCGGAAGAGGGTGAAGTAGGTCGACACGAAGCGGTCGTCATCACCCCAGATGGTCGACAGGCAGCCTGGTGGTAGCGGCGGCAGGACGCCGACGATGCCTTTTTCGTCCGGGTCGCAGATCGAGCCGTCCTCGCGGAAGATCTTGAGGTTGTAACCGTAGACCGGGAAGCTCGGCGTGCCGAAGCGGATTTCGGTCTTCTCGACACCGGGCATCGCCGACAGCATCGGCCAGCCGGTTTCGGTCTGCCAGTAGTTGTCGATCACCGGCAGGCCGAGTTCGCCCATCATCCACTCGTGCGTCGGCTGGTCGAGCGGTTCGCCGGCCAGGAACAGGTGCTTGAGCGTCGACAGGTCGTGCTTGTGCATGTACTCGGTGTCGTGCTTCTTGAGCACGCGCGCCGCGGTTGGCGCCGAGAACATGACGCTGACCTTGTACTTCTCGACGATCTGCCACCAGATGCCGGGATCGGGACGCAGCGGCGTACCTTCGTACATGATGGTGGCCATGCCGGCCAGCAGCGGGCCGTAGACGATGTAGGAGTGGCCGACGACCCAGCCGATGTCGGAGGTGGCGAAAAAGGTCTCGCCGGCTTCGCCGCAGAAGATGTTCTTGATCGACGAGGCCAGGGCGACGGCATAGCCGCCGGTATCACGCTGCACGCCCTTCGGCTTGCCGGTGGTTCCGGAGGTATAGAGGATGTACGAGGGCTCGGACGATTCCAGCCACACCACGGGCACATCGGCATCCATGACCTTGGCGCGTTCGCTCGCGTAGTCCACGTCGCGACCGGCGACCTTGTTGAAGCCCTTGTCGAGCCCACGATCGATCATCAGCACTTTCGCCGGCTTCTTTTCGGCCAGAGAAATCGCTTCGTCGAGCAGGTTCTTGTAGGGCACGGCCTTGCCGCCGCGCATGCCGGCGTCGGAAGAGACGACCAGCGCCGGAGCGGCATCGTCGATGCGCGTGGCCAGCGATCCGGAGGCGAAGCCGCCAAAAACGACCGAGTGAATGGCGCCGATGCGCGCGCAGGCGAGCATCGCAAAGGCAGCCTCGGCGACCATCGGCATGTAGATCAGGACGCGGTCGCCCTTGCTGACGCCGAGATTCTGCATGATCGCCGCCATGCGCATCACTTCGGCTTTCAGTTCGGCGAAGCTGTAGACCACTTCCTGGTCGGTTTCGGTCGAAATGAAGACCAGCGCGCGGTCGTTCGGCCGCGTGGCTGCGTGGCGATCGACGGCGTTGTAGCAGAGATTGGTTTCGCCGCCGACGAACCATTTGGCGAACGGCGGCCGCGAAAAGTCGAGGACCTCGCTGAACGGCTTGTGCCAGTCGATGAGTTTGGCTTCTTCTCCCCAGAAGGCGTCTGGATTGTCGATGGATTTCTTGTGAAATTCTTTAACGGTCGTCATGAAACTCCCTCGTCACAAAAGTGGTATCACCCGTGGTGATGAATGACGCCTGCCGCGTGTCTTCGACCTAGTGCTCACGGTCAAGCGTCCTTTTTCGGAGGTCTGCCAAAGGCAGACCCAACTTCAATTCCCTCTCCAGCAGTTCCAGAAAGGGCAGTACTTCTTTGCTCAGGTGCAGGAGATGCGGGATCACCGCGCTCTCGTGTCCAGCCTTGATCAGGTCGATGGCATGGCCGAGCCGTGGCGCCGGCTGCCGGCCCAAGGGCGTATCGCCGCAGGCGACGACGCGATTGCCACCCGCCTGTTGCGCCGTCTTGAGGCGCTGAGCGGCCAGGGTGAGCAAGGACGCCGCCGAGTTTAGACGATCGACCGGGGTATTTGCCACCCCGACGCTGACCGATAAATCGAGACGCTTACCATGCACCGCAATATTGGCCACCGCGAAGGCCTCGCGAAGACGGTTGGCGAAGGCTTCGCAGGCCGGGTAGGGCGTGCCTGGCGAAACCACCGCCAGATCGCTGCCAGAGTAGTGCCCGAGGCTGTCCTCCTTGCGTATCTTGTTGGCCAGCATGGCTGCGAAACGCTTGTGCAATTCCTTGACCAGATCCTCGCCGTGCTCGTTGCGCAGTGCATCATCGCGGTCGAAGCCCATGATCAGAATGCTCACCGGGCTCTCGTGGCGCAGGGCATAGGAGATCGCCTGCGCGGCCTGCACTTCGAGCCGCTGGCGGGTCGGCAGGCCGGTATCGGGGTGCTGGGCGTCGCGTTCCGGATTCTCGCGCAGTTCGTTTTGCGCCTCGGCCAGACGCAGTGCCGACGCGATGCGCGCCAGCAGCTCGCTGGCGCCGATGTCGCTGGCGATGAAATCGGACGCGCCGAGCGCGCGTGCGCGCGCATTGGCCTCCTCGTCGTGGCTGGCGATCATCAGCACCGGTATCTGCCGCAGGCGCGCCAGTCGCGACGAGCGCAGTCGCGCCAGCAGACCGTCGCTATCGAGTACCGGCATTGACATCGACAAGGCGCAGATCACCAGCTGAATCGAATGGTCGATGACCAGCGCCTGCCAGCCGCCTTCACCATCGACTTCCTCGCGAAAGTCGTACTGGTCGCGGATGAGTTGAATGAGCTGGGTGCGGACGCTGCGTGATTCATCGACAATCAGGATGCGCGGTCGTTGCTGCGGGGTGTCGTCCATCGAGGCGCGCGCTGGCGATCAAGGCCAGAACGTCACTCGCCGCCCACATTGACCACCACCCGGCCATGCGCACGACCCTTGAGGAAGTCGTCGAAGACGTCGGGCAGTTCGTCGAAAGCGATGCAGCGCGTCATGGCCTGCAGATGCTGTGGGCGCAGGTCGCTGGCCAGACGCTGCCAGACACCGCTGCGGTAGGGTTCGCCGATGTAGCCGGAATCGATGCCCAGCAGGCAGGCTCCGCGCAGAATGAAGGGCATCACCGTGGTGGTCAGGGACGGGCTGGCTGCCAGACCGATGCTGGCGATCGTTCCGCCCTGCTTCATGGTGCTGGCGATCCACGCCAGCACTTCGCCACCGAGGTTGTCGACGGCACCCGCCCAGAGTGTCTTGTCGAGTGGCCGGATGCGCGACAGGTCGAGCGCCGAACGGAGCATCACCTCTGCTGCGCCGAGGCCCTTGAGGTAATCGACTTCGCTTTCCTTGCCGGTCAGGGCGGTGACCTGATAGCCCCGCCGGGCGAGCATGTCCACCGCCAGGCTGCCGACGCCACCGCTGGCACCGGTGACGATCAGCGGGCCCTTGCCCGGGGCCAGGCCGTTTTCTTCCATGCGCACGATTCCCAGGGCCGCGGTGAATCCTGCCGTCCCGAGGGCCATCGCTTCGTACAGGGATAGGCCGCCGGGCAGGGGTACCACCCATTGCGCCGGTACCCGGGCGTATTCGGCGTAGCCACCGTGATGCGCCACACCGATGTCGAAGCTGGTGGCAAGGACTGCGTCGCCGACGCTGTAGCGCGGGTCGCTGCTGGCGGTGACGGTTCCCGAGAGGTCTATGCCACCGACACAGGGGTAGCGACGGATGATGCGGCCGGCGCCGGTCGCCGCCAGCGCATCCTTGAAGTTGACGCTGGAGTAGGCGACCTTGATGGTCACTTCGCCGGCATCCAGTTGCGCTTCGTCGAGGCTGACGAAGTCAGCTTTGGTGACGCCTTCCTGGTCATCGATCAGATAAGCTTTGAAGGGACTCATGGATGCTCCGTGCGATGGGGTGGATGAGGTTGAGCACAAGGAACCGAGCACAACGCGGCGCGACCTTGCCGCCTCGATGAGTATTGAGGCTGCCGGCGATTATAAACACAAACGATCAGCACCCTGGAGCGCTAGCCCGCGTCATCGCCAGCATCACTCTCAGGGTTTTCGATGCTGATGCTGGCGCGACAGGCAATATACCGCGTTTGTTCCGCTGCTCTTGTGTGCAGTGCAGCATCGTCACACGGCTTGTTCTTCAAGGAAAGATTCGTTAAGTGAGTCGCCTAGCGCGCTTTCTTCGATGCTTTTCTGGGGTAGCTGCTGTTCGATAAGGGGTTTACAGTGTGACTTTTTTCACATAAATTCCGCCCCTATGCTCAGAAAACACCTTCTCGCCGCTCTCGTCGCTGCCGCGCTGATCACTAGCCCGGTTCTCGTCCCAGGTGCCGCCTCGGTTCACGCCAGCGAATTGCACAG
>LBIU01000155.1 GCA_000987445.1 Candidatus Accumulibacter adiacens
GAAGCGGGGATTCCGTCAGTCAGGTTCGAGAGCACGTTCCCTCCACCGCCATGGGGGTATGGGCGTTGTGCTGACAGGGCTCAGTGTTCCTCGAGTCATCTGGCGAGGAAACGGGCTTTGCCGGAGTAAGTTCCTGGCCAACGCAGGTAGGATGCAGGTTTGCTGAACTTACCCAATAAGCATGCGTGTCGCTTAGCGCATCACTCGAACGGTCGTTCGCCTTGCTGCCGCGCGGAGGAGGTGCTAGCGGCGGAGGAATACTGCACAAGTTTGACGACAATGGTTGGCGGCGATGAGCCCTGGCAAAGCGACAACAATCAGCGTCCTCCCGTAAGTGCTTGCAGCGGCCATACCGAAAGAGCCACACTCCGTGTGCTCGGCATCGGTAAGCTGCCTCTCAGCGAAGGGAGTCGCGCCGAACGGCAGCTTTTTCGATCCTGTGAACGCGTGCTCACCATCCGCCGCCTTAGGACATATCGACAACCCACAACTGCATTTGATTGGGTGGCGGGAATGCCTGGGGAATCGAGGATAGCGCGAATGGGAGCTCTGGCGCAGCGGCAAGCGGAACGTGAATCAGCTCTCGTTCTCGAGCCATTTCAATCGCGAGTTTCAAATAACGGCGAAGCAACAGGAGCGGCGGAAACTGGTTCTTCTCTGCCAGCCATTGCAGGGCGTCACGGGCGCCCTTCGAGCTGTTGCATGACCGACAGGCCCAGACGAGGTTGTCACCGGTATTTGCGCCACCTCGCTTCGTTGGCATGAGATGGTCGACCGAAAGAGAATCGCGCCTTCCACAGTAGCAGCAAGCCTGCGGGAGCACCATTTTCAGACGATCATCGTCAGCCAAGGGTCCGATGTTCATGGTCTGTCTGTTGAGCCCTGCGTAGAGACGAGAACGAATCATGAAATGCGTGCGTCCGTACTTTTCGGCTTTCGCTGAAACCGCTGAGTGGGCCATCGCGAGGTTCGCGTATGACCAGTGCAGCAACTCGCCAACAGTGGTGATTTCCATGCGTGATGGTCTACAGGTCAGGGCACGAGGTCGCCGGACCCAATGCCGGGGGGGTGTGTTGGCCTCCTTCAGCAAGGAGGATCCACGGTGGCAGATGCTAGCAGGAAAACGCCTGCAACAAGACACGGCACAAGCGTGACGCTCTGGTGAAGGGAGGTGGCGATGCTTTACCAGAGGTGTGTCAGCGCTCGCCTCTGGCGCCAGGAGGTGCGCCGAGCAGCAGCGCCACCGCACTGTCAGCAAGTTCATCCAGCGAGAGCTTGCCGTCGGCACGATACCAGTGCTTCGACCAGTTGAGCATGCCGAACAGCAGTAGCCGCAGCGGGGGCGCGGCGGAGGAGATCCTGCCAGCGTGCGCCAGTTCGTCGAGCGTCGCTTGCCACGGCACTTGGTAGCGGTCGAAGGCGGCGGCGATTTCCGCGTGCGCGGCGGCGTCGAGGGCGCGCGTTTCGCCGAGCAGCATCGGCGCCGGGCACTCGCCTTCGAGAAGCGTGCCGAGATGCGTGCGCACCAGCACGCGCAGTCGCTGCTCGGGATCGGCAAGGCCATCGATGGCGGCGAGCAGGCGCGCGTAGCCGGCGTCGAGGCCCTCGACCATCGCCGCCTTGAGCAATTCCTGCTTGCTGCGGAAGTGGTAGAAGGGGCTGCCCGAGCGCATGCCGACGGCGTCGGCAATGTCGCGCGTGGTGGTGGCGTCGAAGCCTTTTTCGACGAACAGCCTGGCGGCTGCGCGCAGCAATTCGCTGCGCCGATTGGGTTCCAGCCCTGGTTCCAGCTTTCTTCTCGGCATGCGATCAGCGCCGGTCGCGGGATTTCCGGGCGCGCCGCGTCGATGGCGCCGGATGCTGCGGCGCGCACTGGCTCATTCTCACAGCGTCGCAGCCAGCCGCGTACCCTGGTCGATGGCGCGTTTGGCGTCGAGTTCGGCAGCGATGTCGGCGCCGCCGATCAACGTCACCGGGATGCCGGCGGCCTGCAGCGGTGCGAGCAGCTCGCGGCGCGATTCCTGGCCGGCGCAGACGACGATGGTGTCGACGGCCAGCGTCTGCGCCTGACCATCGACGGTGATGTGCAGGCCGGCGTCGTCGATGCGCTCGTAGCTCACGCCGCCGATCATCTGCACGCCGCGTTTCTTGAGCAGGGTGCGGCGAATCCAGCCGGTGGTCTTGGCCAGGCCGTCACCGACTTTCGATGACTTGCGCTGCAGCAGATAGACCTGCCGCGGTGCGGGCTCGTCGACGGGCAGCTTGAGGCCGCCGCGATGCTTGTAGCTCGGGTCGATGCCCCATTCGTCGTTGAAGCGTTCGGCTTCGCTCTTGCCGTCGTGTGCGTGTGTCAGGAACTCGCCGATATCGAAGCCGATGCCGCCGGCGCCGATGATGGCCACCCGCTTGCCGGCAATTCTGCGGCCTTCGACGAGGTCGACGTAGCTCGCCACCTTGTCGCTGTCGATGCCGGCGATGGCCGGCTGGCGCGGAGTGATGCCGGTGGCCAGCACGACCTGGTCGAAGCCGCCGCCGGTGAGCAGTTCGGCATCGACGCGCTGGTTGAGCTGCAGCGTCACGCCGCTGGTTTCGATGCGCCGGCCGAAGTAGCGCAGGGTCTCGGCGAAATCCTCCTTGCCGGGAATCCGCTTGGCGATGTTGAACTGGCCGCCGATCTGGTCGGCGGCGTCGAACAGCGTCACCGTGTGGCCGCGCTCGGCGGCAGTGGTGGCGCAGGCCATGCCGGCCGGTCCGGCGCCGACGACGGCGACTTTCCTGGGCACAGCCGCTTTCTCGATGATCAGCTCGGTTTCGTGGCAGGCGCGCGGATTGACCAGGCAGCTGCTCAGCCGGCCGTTGAAGATATGATCCAGGCAGGCCTGGTTGCAGGCGATGCAGGTGTTGATCTCGTCGCTCCGGTTGGCTGCGGCCTTGTTCACGAAATCGGCGTCGGCGAGGAAGGGGCGGGCCATCGACACCATGTCGGCGCTACCCGAGGCCAGCACCTCTTCGGCGACTTCGGGGGTGTTGATGCGGTTGGTGGTGATCAGCGGGATGTT
>LBIU01000156.1 GCA_000987445.1 Candidatus Accumulibacter adiacens
ACCGGCGTGTAGTCCTCGTCGGGAATCAGCAGCGACAGGCCGAAGTTGTGCAGCAGGCGTTCGCCGGCCCCCTCCCAGTCACGCTCGTCGTCGCGCACCTGCAGCAGTTCACCGGCAAAAGGCATCGTCTCTTCGGCGAAGCCGAGCGCCTGGCACAGCGCGCTGCGCATCGCCACCTGCGCGGCCGGGACGTTGCTGCGCCGGGCCTTGAGGCTGTTGATCTCGGCCGCCAGCTCGTCGTGCTCCTGCTTGCCCTGGCGCATGCTGACGCTCAACTCGGTGAGGTCGTTCTGCAGGCTGGCGTCGCGCTCGCGCGCGGCTTCGGCCAGCGCCGCGAAGCGCTGGCATTGGTCGAGAAAACCGGCTTCGTCGGGCGCCGCCTGCTCGCCAATTGCGCCGACCAACTCGCCGTAGCGCTGCGCCTTGCGCGCCCGCGCCTGCCGCTCCAGCTCCAGCCGGTGGATGTCGGCGGCCAGACGCTCGAGCCGATCGCCGCCATTCTCGGCAATGCTGCGCTTGAGCTCGCCCTCCTCGGCGCGCTGCGCCAGGCGTTGCTCGTCGATGCGCCTGAGCTGCGCATCCTGCCGCCGCCAGTCTTCGGCAAGACCGGCAAGCCGCTTGTCGAGCAGCCCGAGCTTGAGTCCGGCGAAGTAGGCTTTGAGCGCCTCACGGCAGGCGCGCATGTCCTCGATCTTGGCCACCAGTACGGCGTGCTGCTCGCCGTCGGCGACCAGCGGCGAGAGCAGTGCCACCTGCCGCTTGGCCTTGAGGACGGCTTCGTGGGCACGATTGAGGTCGTCGAAGTGGCCGATCAGGGCGGTGATTCGTGGCGCGACATCGAAAGGCTCGAGCATGTGGCTGCGCACGAAGTCGGTCAGGTTGCCGACCGATTTCATCGACACCGTCTGATGGAAGAGGTCGAGCGCCTGCTCGTTGTCGATGCCGAAGCGGCGCCGGAACCAGGCGCCGTAGGGCGGAAAGCTGTCGAAGACTTCGGCAGCCGGCCGCCGCAAGCGCTTCCTCAGCGCGGCGATGTCCGAGCCGAAGTGGGCGAAATCGCCGGCAATCGACAAGTCGCGTTCGGCAGCGACGAAGAAGCGTGCCGGCTGCCCCTGCGCATCCTTGATCCAGAACACCTGCGCCAGGGTCACCGTCTGGTCGAAACCGGCGTTGTGAAACACGCCGAGGATCACCGAGTAGTTGTTGTGGTCGCGCAATGCCACCGGCCGCGCCGTGCCGCTGACCTCGTTGCGCTCGGACTTGTAATGCCCGAGCACGTAGGAGCGCAGGGTCCGCTCGCGGCTGTCGGCACCGGCGGCCTTGTTGTAGGCGATGCGCTGTGCCGGTACCAGCAGCGTGGTCACCGCATCGACCAGCGTCGACTTGCCCGAACCGATGTCGCCGGTGAGCAGCGAGTTCTGCCCGCCCGGATTGAGCGTCCACACGCGGCCGTCGAAAGTGCCCCAGTTGAAGACTTCCAGGCGCTGCAGGCGGAAACCGGACAGCGTGTCGTCGGCGACGAAATCGAGCCCGAGGCTCTGCGGATCATTCATCGGCGCTGGCCTTGCTCCTTGTACCCTTAGTACCCGCTGCCGCTACGCCACTCTCCCCCGCCAACAGCGAGCGGTAGGCGGCCAGGCGCTGATCAAATTCGGCCAGCCACTGCGCATCGACGAAGGACTTGAGGATTCGCCGCACCTCGAAAGTCGCCGTCTGGCCGCTTTGCACTTTCAGGCGACGCACGAAGCCGAGATCGACGACCTTGCCGAGATAGAA